>JABMRB010001405.1 GCA_013202865.1 Candidatus Nealsoniibacteriota bacterium
GACGACGACCGTGAGGCGGTCGTCCGGCGGAGCCGGCAGGCGGGCGTCGAGGCGGTTGTTTGCGTTGGCATTTCGGCCACGTCGAGCCGGGCGGCGATCTCGCTGGCCGAGCAGTATCCGTACATCTATGCCGCCGTCGGGATCCAGCCGAACTACTGCGGCGAAGCCGAGCCGGGCGATTGGGACCGGGTCGTGGCAATGGCCGATCATCCACGGGTGGTGGCCGTCGGCGAGACAGGGCTGGACCGCTACTGGGATTTCACACCCATGGACGTGCAGCAGGACTATTTCGATCGGCACCTGGAACTCGCCCGGCAACGCGACCTGCCCGTGGTGATCCATTGCCGCGACGCCGAGGACGACCTGCTGCCGATGCTCCGCGCGGCAGTGGGCCGGGGCTCGTTGCGCGGCGTGCTGCATTCCTTCAGCGGCGACGCGGCGATGGCTCGGCAGTGCCTCGATCTGGGATTGTTCATCAGTTTCTCCGGAATGGTCACCTACACGAACAAGAAACTCCGTCCGTTGCGCGACGTGGCAGCCACGATCCCCGACGACCGCATTCTGATCGAGACCGACAGCCCCTACCTGGTGCCGCACCCGCTGCGCGGCAAGCAGAAGCGGAACGAGCCGGCGCACGTGTCGCTGGTTGCGGAGTGTCTGGCAGGACTACGGGACACGGACGTCGAGCAGTTCGCCGCCCAAACGGTCGCCAACGCCCGGCGGCTGTTTCGGTTGCCATAATCGGCCGGGTTGCGGCTTCGTCCGGGGTTGCCTCGGTGCGTATAATCGCACATCGGGTCGCCGTGCCGGCCCAACGTGCATTCACACAAGGAGATCCGGATTATGGTCAAGACCGTCAGTACAATGCTCCCGCTGGGCACTGTCGCCCCCGATTTCTCGCTGCCGGACATCCACGAAAAGACGGTCTCGCTGGGGGATTTCGCCGATGCCTCTGCCTTGCTGGTCGCCTTCATTTGCAACCACTGCCCGTTCGTCAAGCACATCGCCGACGGTCTGGCGGAGTTGGCCCGCGACTATCAGCAGCGAGGCGTGGCCATCGTCGCGATCAACTCCAACGACGTCGAGAACTATCCCGACGACTCCCCGTCGATGATGTCCGACGAAGCGGCTGCGCGAGGTTACACGTTCCCCTATCTCTACGACGAAACCCAGGCGACGGCCCACGCTTACCTCGCCGCCTGTACGCCCGATTTCTACGTCTTCGACAAACAACGCAAGCTCGTCTACCGTGGCCAGATGGACGCCAGCCGGCCGGGCAACGCCATACCGGTAACCGGCGAAGATCTTCGCGCGGCGCTCGACGCCGTCTTGGCGCAGCGCCCGGTCGCGGAAGATCAGATGCCCAGCATCGGCTGCAACATCAAGTGGAAGCCGGGCAACGAGCCGGACTATTTCGGATGACACATTTGTCGTTCGTAGTACCGGCTTCAGCCGGAATATGGGGCATCTCGGCGTTGCCGCACAAATGGCTACCTATATTCCCTATCCCACCCACGCCTCCATGGGCCAATTGGGGGATCGGTACCCATCTTGCGTCGCGGGGCCGGGTAGGTCACAATAATATGCGGCATTTCGTCGCGAAAGCGGCACCAATCGTCCGCCTGGAACGTCGAATACTGGCATAGTCGTTCCAGAGACACCGCCGGTTGGAGACACCGATGACTGCGTCATTTGATCCGTATCTGAAGTGGTTGGGGATTCCGCCGAAACATCAACCACCCAACGCCTACCGGCTGCTGGGGATTGAACTTTTCGAGTCCGACGGCGACGTGATCGCCAATGCGGCCGACCAGCGGATGGCCCATCTGAAGAACTTCGCGGTCGGCGAGCACTCCAACACATCGCAGAAGATTCTCAACGAGATCGCGGCCGCCAGGGTCCGGTTGCTCAACTCCGAGCAGAAGACGAAGTACGATCGGGTGTTGCGCGAGCACTTGGAGGAGCAGAAACGGCCGGCCGTCCGCAAAGCAGCCCTAGCGAAACCGCGTGCCGTCGCCGAGGTCGTGCCCGTCGCCCCGGTAGTGCCCGTGATCGATACGGGAGTAACGGCCTCGCCCCGGCCGGTCGCAGCCGAGGCCGAGTCGAAGCAGCGGCCGCCCTGGCTGCTGCCCGCGGCGGTCGGAGGCGGCGTGCTTGTCGTCATCATCCTTGTGTTGGCTTCGGTCATGGGCGGCGGCGGCGGCGACGACGAAGTCGCCGGCGCCAATGACTCATCGAGCGGGACACCCAACGAGGATGCCGTGCCCGGCGTTCCGCCAACAGATGATGCCGATGACGATCACGTCCTGCCGGTCAAGCCGCCTAAGGAAGATCCTCCGATCGCGAAGGTGCCGCGGGAAGATCCCAAGGCAACGCTCGTGCTCGATTGGCCCGAGGACGAACGTAGCGACGTTCGGGTGTTGATCGACGACGCAGTCGTATCGATTCCGGCCACCGGCAAGGTGGAGCATTCGCTGTCGCCCGGCATGCACAAGGTGGTGATATCGCGCCCCGGCTACGAGACGGTCACGTCGCGCGTCACGTTGCGGTCGGGGGAACGCCGCCTTTATCAGCCTAAGTGGGAGCTGACGCAGGTGGCCGTGGTACCTAATCCTCCGCAGGACAAGCCTCCGGAGGATCCACCGGGTGACAGTAACCCGCCGCCGGATCCACCCGTTGCAAAGAAGCTTCCGCCGCCGGACCCTGACACAAAGCGGGGAAAGGTCAAGGAGATCAGGGAAATCTACCGCGATGAGTTCGCCGGCGCCACCGACGGCGCAAAGAAGGCGGCCCTGGCCAGGCAGTTGAGCAGCACGGGCGAGGACACTAAGGGCAATCCGGTGGACCGGTTCGTACTATTCGAGATGGCTATCGATCTAGCCACCGAGGCAGGGGACCTCAGCAGAGCGCTGGCGATCATCGACCGGATCGACCAGTTGTACGCGGTGGACGGCATGGGGATGAAGGCCGCGGCGCTCTCGACGGTAGCCAAGAAGATCCTCACGCGTCCCGGTTCGTCGGCCATGGATCAGGAGATCGTGTTGCTGGCGGGGGAGTTGCAGGCCGAGGCGCTGAGCCGGGGCGACGTGGCGTCGGCAGGCAAATTCGTGCGGATCGCCATTCCCGCGGCGCGGAAGCTCAAGGACAAGCGTCTCTTGGCCCAGTTGCAGGAGTCGTTGGATGAATTGGACGGACTGCAGAAGCGCTACGATCTCGCGCAGAAGGCCGTCGAAGCGCTCGAGCGGACGCCCGATCATCCCAAGGCAAACGAAGTGGCCGGAGCCTGGTACTGTTTTATCGCCGGTGACTGGAACAAGGGGCTTCCCTGGCTGGCCAAGGCAGAGGACACTGCCCTGGCTGCGTTAGCCAAGCAGGACCTGGCCGGCCCGACGAAGCCTGCCGAGCAGGTGGCCATGGGGGACCAATGGTACGAGATCGCCGACAAGCGAAAAGGCCTGGAAAGCTCGCGCCTGGAAGCCCGCGCCTCGTACTGGTACAAGCAGGCGCTGCCTAACCTGGCCGGCTTGGAAGCCCGCCGCTTGGAGAAGCGGCTAAGTGAAATGGGCGTCTCGATGGGTGACTACGCGCTGAAGTTCGACGGGCAGAAGAGCTACGTCCTGGTGCCGAACTTCCCGATCGGGTTGAACATCCCGATCACGGTCGAAGCCCTGGTCAAGCCGGCGCCCCCACCCGTCGGTGTCAGGAGATCGAGTTCCACCCAGGCGATCCTCAGCAACGTGAACGTCCCGGGCAAGGCGGGGCTCTCGCTGGACCGGTACTCTTCTTCGGGATGGGCGTTTCGGTTCTACTACCTTTCCGGCTCCTCCACGTACGGGTATTCTACCCAGGCCTACTCCTATGGTTCATCTAGAACCGACAAATGGTACCACGTGGCCGGCGTCTTCGACGGCCGTCAGATCCGGCTGTACGTGGACGGGCAACTGAAAGACACCAACACCGTGACGGGCATGCATAACCCCAGCCGGCTTCAGTTCATGGTCGGGGCCGCACCCAGCGGCAGCAGCAGTGCGCAGGGGATCGGCGTGGCAGATCCCTTCAGTGGCCAGATCAAGGCCGTGCGGGTCTCCAAGGCGGTTGTCTACACAACCTCCTTCGCTCCGCCGGTGGAACTTACCAACCAGGGGACGTCGACGGTGCTGTTGTTTCGCCTGGATGAGGGGTCGGGCAGTCGTGCGAAGAACGCCAAGGGCGGCAAGGCACATGGCGAGATCCACGATGCCGAGTGGGTCAAGGTGGAATCGACGCCGACGGCCACTCCACCGCCGACGACCGGTCGTGTGCCCTCTCGCCCCACCCCGCCTAGGACAACTCCGCCGCGCACGATCCCGTCTCGGACAACGCCGCCGCCGCCCACCGACCCGTCTCAACCGCTGCCGTCCTTCGAGCACCTTCCTCGCAAGTCTCCTCCAGCCGAGTAGCGGTCCGTCGAGCTTAATGCGAAGGGTAATGCGAGCCATGCCGTCGACGGCTACTCGTCTTCCGAGTCCTTCAGGCCCAGGCGTTCCAGCCAGCGTCCTCGGACCGGCTTGTCCGACTGCTTTTCGCCCTCCACTTCACTGCCGCCACGTTCTTCAAAAATGCGGAGTTTCTCTTCGATTTCGGCCCGTTCTCGGGCGATCTTGGCACGTTCGACGGAGATGTCGACCTCGGCCTTGCGGAGCTTCTCCTGCCACTCGTCCTGCATCGCCTTGAGTCGCTCGCGCTCTTCGATGACGACGGCGTCCTGATCGAGCATTTCCCCCAGCGCCGCCGCCCCGACGGCCATCGAATCGAGGTTCCCGCTCTGGTTCTCCAGGAGGTGTTTCAGTTCCCGGATCTCCTCGTCCTTGTCGGTCAGCGTGCGTTCGGTGGTTTGCAGGACCTCTTCGATTTTCAGTTTTTCGGCTGCCTGCTCCTCGTCGTCCGCGTCGTAGTCCGACTCCAGCGAATTGAGGATTCGTTGCTTTTCGGCCTCCCAATCGAGCCCGCCGCCGGTTCCCGACGTTTGCGCTGCCGCCCCGTCCCTCGCGGCGGCTAGCTGCAACTCGAGTTCGGCCTTCTCGGCGTTGATCTCCTTGATATCTTCCATGGCCATTTCATAACGACGCCGGTACTCGTCGTCGCCCGATTCGGCGCCTCCTTCGGCCGGCACGGTCGGGCGCTCGTCTAGCGCCCGTTGTAGTTCTTCTTCGCGGCGTTGGGCGGCTTGGAGTTGCCGCTGAAGCTCTTCGTGCTCCGCCGTGTCGTGCCCGCCTTGATCGGTTTGGAGATGTTCGCGCTGGGCCTGCAACTCTTTCTGGGCCGCGTCGAGCGCCTCGCGGTCGACGCGGATTTGGGCCGCGGCTTCTTCGATCTGCGGCCGTTGTTCCCGGAGTTCTTTCCAGCGGTCGTCGAGCTCTTCCTGTTGACGTTGGATTTGCGCGAGCACGGCCTCTTGTTGCCCAACGGCCTGCTGTTGCAGTTGCTCCCATTGGGCCTGCTTGCCCTCCCACTGGCTCTTGGCGCTCTCGAACTCCTCGCGCTCGTGGGCAAGTTGTTCGCCACGCTGCTGGATCTGATCGGTGGCCTGTTGGGTCTCGTCGCGGTTCTGGGTCAGTTCGTCGCCGATTCGGTGGACCTGCCCGGCCAGTTCGGCTTCCACCCGAGCGAGCCGCTCCTGCTGCGCAGCAAGGAACTCGCGAATCCGGTCGCGCTGTTGCTGAAGCGAGCGATTGAATCGCTCGGCCCAATCCTGGGCATCAGAGGTTGCGAGGGGTGGAGCTTCCATTGCCGCTGGTTCCAAATTCCATACGTGTCGCAATACGCACCCGGCGCACGCGACTGCCATAATCGCACCACCTACGGGAGGGGGTGCAGCGATACATGCCTATACTGTCTATAGGCTACGCCGCCGCCCGGGTCAAAAAAGTGCCCGGCCGGTGGTAACGGTTGACGCAGATCGAACGGTGAGTCACTTCAACCCCCCGACGAATCGCCCCAGTCGGGCGTAGAGCATCACCCAGTTCGTCCCGAAAACCGACGTGAAATCGTCGAGCCGCTCGGCCGCCGAGTAGTCGCTAAACGGCGGTCGCGAGGCGGTTAACGTCAGGTACTTCGAGTACTTCCGCGGCTGCGTCTCGACCAGATAGAACGTCAGCGCCCAGGACAGGCCGTAGGCCGAATGGGCGTTGCGGCGGAACATGCCGTCGGACGAGATCAACTCGGGCAGGACCTTGGCGTCGGTGTTCGATTTCGCCAACGCCCGAAACTCCGCCAGTCGCCTGGGGTTGACCCGGTCTGTTTCCGCGCTGTGGTGGCGCGAGTCGTACACGCCCGGCGCCTCGAACATCGTAGCCAGTCCTTCGGCCACCCAGACCGGCGGCGGCGTGTAGCGGCTATGCACACCCGCGTTGAAGGCCGTTTGGTGCGTTGCCTCATGGATGACCGTCGATGCGTTTTCCTGCCAGCGGGCCGAGTTCGACGACGCTCCGGCATCGAACAGCATGATGCGGTTCGACGCGACACCGTAGTAACCTGCCACGCCGGCAGGCGCAGGCATCCCCTGTTGGGCCGAGAATCGATGGAAGTCGCGGCGATCCTTGCAGACGATGCCGACCTGCAGGAAGGGAGGCCTCTTCGGCTTGAAACCGCGGACCGAGAAGTAGTGCGTGAACGACCGATAGAGGTCCTCGAAACGCTGTGCCCAGCGGTCGCGCTGGCCGCGCGGATGGGCCACCAGGTAGTGAGTCGTTCCGCTCACTTCATACGCGTTGCCCAGTTCCCGCAGCAGCCGGGCACGCAATTCCGACGGCGAGTAGCTGCGGAACCGATTCGACGATTTCTGGAAATCGACGGCGTCTTTCGGGTGGAATCCCCACAACCGCCCGTCTCGCCCGAGCAGATAGACCATGCTCTCGTTCCACGAAAGCGGTTTTCCTTCGATCTTCTCGCCATCGAGAGTCAACCGGAGCATCCAGTCGCCCCCTTGCCCCGCCTCGGTGCAAACCGGCCAGAACACGACGGCCAGTGCCAGTAGTAGGGTTGTTCGCATGGAAGTTTCCTCGTAGGGTGCGTGAAACGCACCTGTGCCGGATGTTGTGGTGCGTTTCACGCACCCTACCAAGAC
>JABMRB010001406.1 GCA_013202865.1 Candidatus Nealsoniibacteriota bacterium
ACCCGCTGCCGCCCCCGCCACCACCAAAGCCTCCACCCCCGCCACCGCCGCCATAGCCTCCGCCGCCGCCTGCCCGGGCCAGCGCCACGGTCGGCAATAGCACCACGCCGACAACCACGGCCAGCGTGATTGCAACCGCAAAATACCGGCCAGTCCGCGAAGTTTCCATGCTCATCGATACGCTCCCATTGTAGCCCGGTTGACGATGCGATTTCGCTCGCTATTCTAATCCGGTGGTAGCTCCCAAGTCAAAGGCATTTGGCGGCAAGTCCGCCCAGCGAGCCGCGGGGTTTATCCCCGCGCATGCTTGGCGCGGGGGCAAGCCCCGCGGCTCGCCGGACGGACTTGCCGCACTGCGCATCGCCTGTTATAGTTGAGTATCGGTCAGCGCGATGCACGCGCTACCACGGGCGCAACTTGCTGGGAAAGGGATCGCTAATGTCGACGAAGATGGAGAGTCTGCTGGTTGAACTGCTCGGTCTGCCAGCGTCGTCCCGGGCCACGTTGGCTAAGCAGTTGCTCGCCAGCCTGGAAGAAGACGAATTGCCGGACGTCCAGAGCCGCTGGATGGAAGTGGCCAAGAGGCGGATCGCGGAAATCAACGAAGGAAAGGTCGAGTGCATTCCGGCTGAGGAAGTCTTCCGCGAACTCAGGGAAGAGTTGGGATGAAACGCGTTGTCTTTCACCCGGAGGCCAAGGCCGAATTGGTTACTGCAGCCCGGTGGTATGATGCTCAGAAGCAGGGACTCGGCCGAGAGCTTCGCGAAGAAGCCGAAGCCGCCGTTTCGAGGATTCTCGCCGCGCCTGAGGCCTTCGGCAGCGTTCGCGACGGCGAAAGATGCCATCAGTTGCATCGTTTCCCGTATGGTATAGTCTACCGAGTTGAATCTGGCCGCATCCACATCGTAGCGGTGATGCACCTGCACCGCGACCCGCAGTACTGGGAAGACCGGATCTGAAAGCAAAAAGGGGGACAGGCTACTCTAACAGAATAAAGTAGCCTGTCCCTCTTTGTTGGCCCAACACAATGCCGCGTGGGTCTCGTTCCTCGACCCACCCTACTCCATCTCCGGCACGTCGACCCAGCACCGCTGCTGCCATGACTGCAAGCCAAGCTCGGCCAACTGCACGCCCTTGGCACCTTCCATCAGGTCCCACTCGAACGGCGTATCTTTGACGATGTGCTGCAGGAACAACTCCCACTGGGCTTTGAACGCGTTGTCGTACTCGCGATTGTTGGGCACCTCGCCCCAGTCGGCGAAGTAGTCGAGTTTCGGTTCGACGTCGGGGTTCCAGACCGGCTTCGGCGTGGCGGCCTCCGACTGGATCCAGCATCGCCGCAAACCGGCCACGGCCGAACCTTTCGTGCCGTCGACGTGAAGCGTCAACAGGTCGTCGCGCCGCACCCGCGTACACCACGACGAGTTGAACTGCACGGGCAGCCCGTCGACCGTCTCGAAGATCCCATAGGCGGCGTCCTCCGCGGTGGCGTCGTACGGCTTGCCTTGTTCGTCGGCCCGCCGGTCGATGTGCAACGCACCGAGCGCAACCACACGCTGCACTTCGCCGAACAGGTGCCCGATCACGTAGCGCCAGTGGCTGAACATATCGAAGAAGATCCCGCCGCCTTCTTCCTGGCGATAGTTCCAACTCGGCCGTTGGGCCGGCTGGCTGAGCCCGTCGAAGACAAAGTAGCCGAACTCGCCGCGGACCGACAGCACCCGCCCGAAGAAACCGGTATCCAGCAGGAACTTCAGCTTCAACAGCCCCGGCAGCCAGAGTTTATCTTGCACAACGCCGTGTTTCACCCCTGCCTTGCGGGCGGCCGTGACCAGCGACATCGCCTCGGCCGTGTTCGTGGCGGTCGGTTTCTCGCAGTAGACGTGCTTGCCCGCCTCGATCGCCCGCAGCACGTTGGGGACGCGAAGTTGCGTCGACAGGGCGTCGAAGTAGACCGAGTAGGCGTCGTCGCCGAGCGCCTCGTCCAGGTTCGTGGTGTACTTCTCCACGCCGTAGGTATCGGAGAGGTGTTTGAGCTTGTTCGCATTGCGGCCGACGAGGATCGGCTCCGGCACGATCGTTTCGTCGGGCCCGATCTTCACGCCGCCCTGTTCGCGGATCGCCAGAATCGAACGGATCAGATGCTGATTCGTCCCCATGCGTCCCGTGACGCCGTTGAGGATAACGCCAACCGTGTGGGTCTTCATCAATGTCTCCTTGGCTGCGTAGTGCCGATCCCCCCCATGCAATGGGCGGGCTTTTTTATATTGCCGCAAGTAGTCGCCGCTGCCCACTATCCACCCCCCCGAACGCAGTCGGGGGGCGTTGAAATCACTTTATCCACTATCCACTGCCCACTACGTCTTCTCTGAATACGCCCGTTTGATCTTCTCCAAAAACTCCCCCTGATCCATGGCCCAGTACCGGTTCGAGAAGATCTCGACTTCGATGAACCCGTTGAAGCCGTTCTCTTCGACCCAGCCGCGGATCTGCGGGACGTTGATGCATCCTTCGCCCATCAGGCCGCGGTCGTTCAATAGGTCTTCGGTGGGCGAGCGCCAGTCGCAAACGTGAAACGCGAAGATTCGGTCCGCACGCCCGCTGCGTTGGATCTCGCTCTGAAGGTCCGGGTCCCACCAGAGATGATACACGTCGACGGCCACGCCGACCAAGGGGCTGTCGAGCTGCTCGCACATCTCGTTGGCCTGCCGCAGTGTGTTCACGGCCGATCGGGTATCGGCATACATCGGGTGCAACGGCTCGATGGCCAGCTTCACACCGGCCTGGCCCGCCCGATCGAGCACTGCGCCGATTCCGTCGACGATCTGCTGCCGCGACTCGGCCAGCGGCTGCCCCGGATCGGCCCCGCAAACCAGCACGATCAACGGGGCGTCCAGCGCCTCGGCCTCGTCGATCGCCTTGAGGTTATCGTCGATCGCCCGTTGCCGTGCGGCAGCGTCGGTGGCCGGAAAGAATCCGCCGCGGCAGAGCGAGACGATCTCGATACCGGCCGCCCGCAAGGACTCGCCGGCTTTCGCGATATCGCGGCCGTCGAGCCATTGCCGCCAGACGGTAATCCCCTTGACACCGGCGGCCGCGTAACGATCGGTGGCCTCCTCGATCGACCACGGCTTCGTGGTGATCGTGTGGACGCAAAGCCGGGAGAAATCGGTCAGCGGCTGCGGGGGCATGTCGGGTGGTTCCTGCTGCGGGGGTTTCGGGTAGCTGGATTCAACGTCCCGATTGTAATGTTGTCGGCGGTTGGGGGGAAGTGCGAAGCCGCAAGCGGCTAGACGGTGGCGAGAATCTTCGCGGCCGCCTCGCAGAGCCCGGCGGCATCCGCCGCGGTCTCGGCCTCGGCTACGGCACGAACGATCGGCTCCGTGTTGCTGGCGCGAACCAGCAACCAACGGCCGGGCCAGTCCAGTCGCAGGCCGTCGAGACGGTCGGATCGGGCATCGGCGAAGTGCTTCTCAAGGGCGTCTAACCCCACAGCGACCTTCTCACCCGGCAGCGAAACCTTCGTCTTGACGATCTCGTAACGCGGCAATTCGTCGGCCAAGCCGCTGACCGACATCTCGCGCTGGGCCATGGCGTCAAGCAGTTGAGCCATGCCCACGAAGCTATCGCGAACCGGCCCCACGCGCGGATCGATCGGCCCGCCGTTGCCTTCGCCGCCGAAGACGGCGTCGTGCTCGAGCATCGCATCGACCACGTTCGCTTCGCCGACGGCCGAACGATGAAACGCCACGCCGTACCGCTCGGCCAGATCCTGCGACATCCGACTGGTCGAGCAATTGGTCACGATCGAGCCGGAGCGCTGCCGCAGCACGTGGTCGACGCACATCGCCACCGTATATTCCTCGCCGACGTATCGCCCCGTCTCGTCGATCACCGCCAACCGATCGGCGTCCGGGTCCTGGCAGAAACCGACGTCCGCACCGGCCGCCGTCACGGCCGCGAGCACCCCGGCGAGGTTCTCGGCCGTTGGCTCGGGCGTGTGGTCGAACTGCCCATCGGGCTCCTCTCCGAGAATCGTCACCGTGCATCCGAGTTCTTCCAACAATCGCCGCCCCAAGATACTCCCGGCCCCGCGATTGGAGTCGAGCAACACGTTGAACTTCCGCCGCCGGATCCGCTCGACGTCGACCGTACCCAGCACGGCCTGCAAGTGGGCCGAGGTCGTGTCGGCCACCGCGCTGTCCGTGCCGAGTCGATCGTGCGATACCCAGTCGACCGCCGCGTTGCGATAGCGGTCCAGCACGTCGCGGCCCGGCCCGGCAGGGATCACCCGGCCGTCGGCGTCGAACAGCTTCAGGCCGTTGTATTGGATCGGATTGTGGCTAGCCGAGATCTGAATCCCCCCGCCGGCCGCGAGTTGCCGCACGAGCACGCCGGTGGTGGGCGTGGCCGCAATACCCGCATCGGCCGTATCGCGCCCGACCGCTCGCAGGCCCGCGCGAAGCGCGCCCGAGAGCATCTCCCCCGAGTCGCGGCTGTCGCGGGAGATCACGATAGTCCCCGACGACGCCCCAGCAACAAAGGCGGCGGCGTAGCGGACAGCCAACTCGGGCGTGAGCGTCTGGCCCACAACACCGCGCAGTCCGGAAACACTAATAATCGGCTCGGCCACGTTGGGTTCCTTATGGTTTCGGAAGGGATTCAACCAAACAACACCCATTTAGCCGCCGGGCTTGCCCGGCGCGCTGCGAGGTAGCGTGCAATAACGTAACGTTTGTTGATCGCTCCGCGCCGGGCAAGCCCAGCGGCTAAATGCTGAGCTTGGCAGTATAGGCAAGAAGGCCGGCCGGGGAAAGACGAAATACCCTCTTTCGTTATGGGATGAAATCGGCAACAATGGGGCTCGAATTGATACCATTCCCAGAAGAGATATGCCATCATGGTCGATACGCAAACTGCACTGGCACAACTTGACGCCGCCTTGGCCGAGGGACGGATCTCGGCGGCGGCGGCCGAGAACATCCGCATCTGGCTGACCGAGCCGCATCTGGAAGAATACGCCCCCCAGGTGGCCGAGCATCTGGCTGCCGGCATGTGCAAGGAGTTGGACGACGCCTTCTGGACCATCGTCCCTTTCGGCACCGGCGGGCGGCGCGGGCGGATGTATCCGATCGGCTGCAACGCGATCAACGACCGCACCATCGGCGAGTCTGCCCAGGGGCTGGCCGACTACGTCAAGGAGCAGGTCAAAGACAAACCGCTCGGTTGTGCGATCGCTTACGACACGCGGCACCGCTCGCGGCACTTCGCCGAGCTGTGCAGCCAGATCATGGCGGCGGCCGGGTTCACCGTCCACTTCCTCGACGGCCATCGCAGCACGCCCGAGCTGTCGTTCGCCGTACGCCACCAACAGTGCGATTGCGGGATCATGATCACGGCCAGCCACAACCCACCCAGCGACAACGCCGTGAAGGTCTACTGGTCGACCGGCGGGCAACTGCTGCCGCCGGACGACTCGGATTCGATCGCGCGGATGAAAGAGGTCACTTGGATCAAACGGATCGCATTTACCCAGGGACTCGACGAGGGGAAGATCGTCTACTGCCAGGACGAGGTCGACGCAGCCTTCTTCCAGGCCGTCGTCACTCAGGCCGTACCCGGGCCACGCGACTTGAAGATCCTCTACTCGCCCCTGCATGGCGTCGGCGGCTCGGCCGTGCCGCCCGTGCTGGCGGCCGACGGGTTCGACGACATCGAGGTCTTCGCGCTGCATGCCGCGCCCGATCCCGATTTCAACGATATCCCGGGCAACGTCGCCAACCCCGAGAATGCGGCCGTTTTCGACGTGATGATCCAGCGGGCCAATGAGTCGGGTGCCGATCTGATCATGGCGACCGATCCGGATTGCGACCGGCTCGGCTGTGCGATCCGTACGTCGCTCGATGCCGACGCTCCCTGGGCGACCCTGACCGGCAACCAGATCGCGGCCCTGTTGGCCGACTTCTTGCTCTCGGCCCGCAAAGAGGCCGGCACGTTGACCGCCGATCACTACGTGGTCAAGACGCTGGTGACCAGCGAATTGATGCGACGCGTGGCCGACGGCTACGGCGTACAGACGGCCGGCAACTTGCTGGTCGGGTTCAAGTGGATCGGCGGTGAGATGGACGCCCGCGGACCGGAGCATTTCGTGTTCGGGGCCGAGGAGTCCTATGGGTTCCTCACCGGCTGCCATGCGCGCGACAAGGACGCCGCGGTGGCCGCGATGGTGCTGGCCGAGTTGGCCGCGAAGCTGAAATCCGAAGGCCGCACGCTCTACGGGCAACTCGACGAACTGTTCCGCCGTCACGGCTGCCACTCGGAGAAGACGATCTCGATCCAGATGCCCGGCGAGAAGGGTATGGACGACATGAAGGCCCTGATGGCCACCTTCCGCAGCGATCCGCCGCAAGCCATCGCCGCAATGAAGATGGTGCAAGCCCGCGACTACCTGGGCGGCCGGACGATCGAGCCGGGCGGCCGGTCGCAACCGCTCGACGGCCCCACCGGCGACATGGTCATCCTCGACCTGGAAGCAGAAGGCAACTACGTGGCCGTCCGCCCCTCGGGCACGGAGCCGAAGGTGAAGTTCTACATGTTCGCCTACGATCCGCCCGAGGCCTCCGCCGATCCCGCAGCAACCCGGGCCGCCCAGGCCGAGCGTTTGGAGGCCATGGAGGCGG
>JABMRB010001407.1 GCA_013202865.1 Candidatus Nealsoniibacteriota bacterium
ACATCACCATCGTCCGGCGGCTGAAGGATCGACACATTACCAACGTGGTGGCCCGGCAGTACAAGCGGCGGCTGGACAACACCTTCGTGCTGTACTACGACTTGATTGACTACGATGAGACGTCTTACTATGAAGAGGAGATCGTCTCCGGCAAGCCAGTCGTCGCGAAAGCGGATATCGAGCGCCGCTTCGACGCTGACGTCGTCCTCTGGGGCAGTGAAGGCAAACCGAAGGACTGGAACAGTGACGAGCCGGGCGCCTACGTCGACTTGCACGAGGTGGCCGGCCGCAAGGAGCGGGTAGACCAGAACCACGTCAAATACTTCTTGGACCTTAATCCGGGCGAGAAACGGTTCGTCCGCTACTCGGTCACCTACAAACGCCGTAAGGTCGGTCCGGAGTTGAACACCGAGAAGAAGCGGGAGCCGTTGTAAGCTCCGCGAGCAATCCCATTTGATCTGTGTGCGTCAACTTTCCGGACGGTACGTGGGTACAATCACCTCCGTGTTTGCTTCGGCAGAAATCTCCTCGTCACTGCGGTTTTCGTCCTGGCCGCGAACCACGTAGAAGCGCTTTCCCTTGCCCGTACCAAAGAACAGATAGCGGTGGTGCATTTGCTCGCCCGACTCCAATAGCGTGGGAACGAAGGAAATGCCGTCGATCGGCGTGGGCGGCTCGATGCCGGCCAGCTCGCTGAAAGTTGGCATAAAATCCCAGAAAGCCAGCTTCTCTTCGGATTCCCGCCCCGGCCGGATGCGGCCAGGCCAGTGGGCGATACAGGGGACCCGCAACCCGCCTTCGGTCAACGATCCCTTGTAACCGTCCAGGGGGCCGTTGTTGTGGAAGGTCCCGTCATGAGCCGACAACCCACCGTTGTCACTCGTGAAGATGACCAGCGTGTTCTTCTCGATTCCGAGCGTGTCGAGCAGTTTCAGGATCCGGCCGACATCCCGATCCATGCGACTGATCATCGATGCAAACACCTTGGCTTGCTTCGGCCAAGATTGGTCCTGAACGTAGGGTTCCGGCTCCGGGACCACAAAGTCGGCATGTGGAATGGTGAAGGGGACATACAGGAAGAACGGATCGTCCCGCGAGGCCTTGATGAAAGCCAGGGCGTTTTCCACGAGCAGATCGTGGCTGTACTGGTCACCGCTTCTTCCGTTCTTCTCGTTCTTCAGCGGTACGACGTCGAGTCGGCGGCCTTCGGTCGCCGTGGCGATCCAACCGTGTGGGTCGTACCGATACAACTGCGGCGGATAGTAACGATGGTTGTAGGTCTGGTTGGGCTCGCCGAAGTAGTAGTCCCAGCCGTGCTTGTACAACGCACCGGGGCCGTCGGTATTCTGGTGCTCGACGACGCACCCCCGGAAATGATCGCCCAGAGCCCATTTGCCGACCATGCCCGTCCGGTAACCCGCGGCCTTGAGCACGGTGGCCAACGTGGTATCCTCTTCATGAATCGGCGGGTGCTTGCCGCCGCCGCCGTTGACGCGACAGCGGGAATGCCCCGTGTGAAGTCCCGTCATCAAGGTGCAGCGAGAGGGCAGACACAACGACGCCCCGGCGTAGAAGTGCGTGAATCGAAGGCCTTCCTTGGCCATCTGATCCAAGACGGGCGTTCGAATGTGCCGCTGGCCGTAGCATCCGAGATTTCCGTAACCGAGGTCGTCGGCAACGATGAGAAGGATGTTGGGGCTGCTTCGGTCTTCGGCACTCCGATCTTCCGCCCGTAAGGGCGATATGTTGAGCATAAGCAGGATGCCGGCGGCGACGAGGGCAAGATGTCTCATGGCATTCTCCCGGGACGTTGCGGTGTCCGACCCACAATTGGCTGTATAATTCTGCTTACCTTGCCTCACAGAGAAGGAGGCTTCCAAGCGGGAATCCCGGTGGATTCCATCTGTTTCTTGTACAACTCGTGGAACGGCCGGGTCGGCGACATGGGAACGTTCTCGTTGACCATCAAGGGACGGGTCTCTTTCCACCAGGCGTCATAGGCGGCCCGCATCTTCTCAATGACCTCGGGGTACTGATCTATCACGTTGGTGGTCTGGCCGGGATCCTTCTTCATGTCATACAGGGCGTCGTTGGACACGAAACGGAAACGCTGGTTGCGGACCGCGAACCCCTTCCACTGGGAATCGTCCGGGTTGCTGCCCGTTCTCCAGCGGCCCTTGTGGGTGAACAAGTAACGGTTCGTCCATTCGGCTTGATGATCGACGATCAGCGGCAACACACTACGCCCCTCAACCTGTTCGGCAGGCAGTTCGGCACCGGCCAGGGCGGCGAGGGTCGGCAGAATATCGATGTGTGCCGCGATCCGGTCGACGTCGTGGCCCGGTTTGATGTGGCCATCCCAGCGGACAAAGAATGGTACCCGCACGCCGCCTTCATCGGCGCTGCCCTTGAGGCCTTTCATGCCGGCGTTATAGAACTCCAGCGGTGTGCCGTCGGGAGCACGGCCCAGCACACCCCGCCCGGACCCATTGCCGGTCATCCCGTTGTCGGACATGAATATGATCAACGTATCCTCGAGGAGGTTCCAGGCCTCGAGTTTCTGCATCAGGCGCCCCACGTTCTCGTCGATGTTCTCGATCATCCCGTAGAATCCCGCTTGCTGCGGTCCAAAGCCGAGGTCGGTAAACCGCTTGGTGTTCTTCGGCGGAGCGATGAACGGGCCGTGGGGTGCGTTCGTCGTGATGTAGGCGAAGAACGGGGCTTTCTCGTCGCGGGCCTTCTTGATCCAGCCCGCGGCGGCGGTGAAGAAGATGTCCGTGCAAAAGCCCTTGGTCTTCACGAAGGACCCGTTGTGACGGATGGTCGGATCGAAGTACTTGTTGCCCGGGGCGTCGGCACAGCTGCAGCCGTACGCTTGACCGATCCCGCCCGCTCCATGAATGAAGGCCTCGTCGAAGCCGCGGTTGTGCGGCTGGTACGGCTCTTCGTCCCCCAGGTGCCACTTACCGAAAATGCCCGTGGTGTAGCCCGCGGTCTTGAGTACCTGCGGCAGCGTTTTGGCCTTCAATGCCATCCGCTCCCGCTCCAGGATCGTGTGGGTCACGCCATTCTTCATGGGGTGGCGACCCGTCATCAAGGCGCTCCGCGTCGGCGAACAGGTCGGGCTGACCAGAAAGCGGGTGAAACGGACGCTCGTGTCGTACAGGCGGTCCAAGTTGGGAGTCTGGATCCAGGGGTGCCCGTGTTTGCCCACGGGACCGTAACCCTGGTCATCGGTGATGATCAGAATCACGTTCGGCTTCGAACCGGCCAGGGAGTCGGCTGCCAAGACAGTAGGCGCCGCGAAGGCCAGGGCGATCAACGTAAGCCAAGCCACAAGGAGTTTCATCTTGCCATCCTCCGAGTTAGGTGGGGTGTGTCCAGGTTGTGATCGCTGCTGCTGTGCCTCTGCAACACCGGTATCATAAGCTATGCGGCAGGCAAAAGCACGCCCTCGCACCGCCTTGTCGTAGTCGTTCAGTACGTGGCGCCCTCTACGCTAACACCCTTAGCCGCAAAAAACTGAGTGAGACGGGCCCATACGCAGATCTGCGATTGGGCGGTAGGCCCAGGTGGTTGTGGTGCCAGAGACCAACGGACGCCGTAATTGCAAACCTTGGCCGATGCTACGATAATGAGTTCTCGGCCTGCCACCGTGTCCGGCGGGGGTTGCTGGTGGTTGGCCGGCGGCAGGGCCGATTGTCTCGAAAACCGTCCCAGGAGTCCCTACGATGAATGGCCGTGACAGAACCATCTTCTCCTTGCTGCTTATTGGCACCTTCTGTATCGCGGCCACGGTACATGCGTTGGCCAGCGATGCGAAACCGGTCGGCTCGGGGCCCGCGGCCCCGCTCTCCCGGCCACCGACGCACCGTTACAGCTTTGACGGGGAGGGGGGCACCGGGGCCGCACTGACCGACAGCATCGGCAAGGCCCACGGCCAGGTCTATGTGGAACCGCCGTCGAAGCCGCTACCGTACCACAATGACAGCACCACGGTGGTCGTCATCCCCGACACGGAAGGCTACTGCGGCAAACGACCGCAGATCTTTAACGCCATGATGCAATGGGTCGCCGAAAACAAGGACAAGCGGAACATCGAGTACTTGCTGCACGTGGGCGACATCACCAACAACAATGCCGAAGAAGAATGGAAGAACGCCCGCAAGGCGTTCGACATCATCGAAGGCAAGATCCCCTACGTGCTGGCGGCCGGCAACCACGATTACGACCACACGCCCGGCCGACTGACTTACATGAACGACTACTTTAAGGTCGAGGACCAGAAGAAGTGGCCCACCTTCGGCGACGTCTATGAGCCGGGCAAACTGGAGAACCACTACCAGTTCATGGAAATCAACGGGCAGAAGTGGATCGTACTATCGTTGGAGATGGGCCCGAGAAAGGAAGTGATCGCCTGGGCCAACAGGGTGCTCAAGGAGCACAAGGACCGCCTGGCGATCATACTCACCCACGGGTATCTCTACTACGGCAACGAGCGGTACGACCACACAAAGGGAGGCCAGCGGGCCAGCCCGTACAACTTCTACGGTGACGGGGCCGACGGCGAGATGATGTGGAACCAATTGATCCGCAAACACCCCAACGTGATGATGGTGATCTGCGGCCACCTCTCGTCGCAGTATGTTGGCTATCGGAAGGACAAGGCCGACCACGGCAATATCGTCCACCAGATGCTCGTCGACTACGAGAAGATGCGGGGCGGCAATGGCTTCCTGCGTGTGCTGGAGTTTCTGCCCGACGGAAAGACGGTACAAGTACGAACATATTCACCGGTGACCGAAGAAATCAGATCACCGCTTACTCGGGGAGACAACCCCGAGAGGGATCCGGAGCTGGAAGAATTCACTTTCAAGCTTCAGGCAGCTACCGGCTATGATCCGCTCTTGGCGGCCACCACCTCGGCCAAAGCGCTAAAGAAGACGCCCAGTCATCGCGATGGTTCCGATGGCCAGATCCCCGTGTCCGAGGACCACGTCCGACTCAACGGCCGGGGCCAACTGGTCATTGATGCCAACGACGGAAGTGGCTACGGCAAGCTGGACGTGGACCTCGTCAAGGGCCGCGAGGAGGTCAGCTTCGAGGTCTGGTTTACGCCGACCGGGGAAGGCTACAACTGGAACGCGATAGTTCAATTCCGGGGAGGCAAAGACGCCTTCTACTACACGTTCCGCACACTGAACACGCACCGGGCCGAGTTGATCGTCAACGGCCACAACGAGGATATTCAGCGAAGCATCGACGTGAAGGTGGACCGACCGATGCACGTGGTGGTCACCTATGACCAGGACGGAGACGATGGACGTCCCTTGCTGTCTTCCTACGTCAACGGCAAGCTCACCGGGCGGATGGTCACGAGCATCAAGCTCTCGGAGCTTGGGCTGACCAGCGGGCAGATCGGTCCCTTCGCCGGTGTGTTCGATGAGTTGCGGATCTACGATTATCCGCTTAGCGCTCCCGAGGTGCAGGGCAATTACGCGGCAGGCCCGGACAAGGTGAACATCACGCAGTAGTACAATCACACCGGAAGGAATGGTCATGAGACTTCTAAGACTGGTGCTGTTGGTCGGCCTAGTGGGATCACTCACTGGGTGCGGTCTGAAGAAGGACGATTCAGCGTCGAAAGATCAAACGACCGCCGAATCTAGGGCGAAGTCAACGCACGAGACGGGCGACACACAGGGCGGCGAGCCGACGACCCCCAAGAGAGAAGGCCTGGAACCGGGCGACGATTGGCCGTGTTTCCGCGGCCCTGGTGGAATGGGTGTGTCCGACGCCACGGGGTTGCCGCTGGAGTGGGACGCAAGTAGCAACGTCGTCTGGAAGACTGCCCTGCCGGGGCCGGGGGCGTCGAGCCCGATCACTTCTGGCGATCACATCTATCTGACCTGCTATACTGGGCATTTTGTCCCCGGCGAGCCGGGCGGCAGCCTGGACCAGCTCAAGCGGCACCTGATCGCCTTGCGTCGAGATACGGGTGCAATCGTATGGGACCAGGCCGTTGCGGCGAAACTTCCGGAAGAGGAGAAAGTCCGCGACCATGGCTACGCGGCCAATACCCCTGCGGCGGACGCGGACCGGGTTTACGCATTTTTCGGCAAGACCGGGGTCTTCGCCTTTGACCATAAAGGCAACCAGCTTTGGCAGGCCGACGTGGGCTCGAACACCAGTGGCTGGGGCACCGCCGCATCGCCCCTGGTCTACAAGGACATGGTGATCATCAACGCCAGCGTGGAGAGCCAGACGCTGCTGGCTCTGGACCGGAAGACGGGCGATGAGAAGTGGCGGGCGTCGGGGATCCGCGAGGCATGGAACACGCCCATCGTCGTCACCGCCGATTCGGGTCGCAAGGAGCTGGTGGTGGCCAGGCACGGGGACGTGCTGGCCTTTGATCCGGACTCGGGGACGCCTTTCTGGTCGTGCAAGACGGACATTACCTGGTACATGGTCCCCACGCCGGTGGCCGCCGACGGCGTCATCTATTACCTCGGCGGTCGTTCCGGGACAACCGCGTTGGCGGTCCGGGCCGGCGGCAGCGGTGATGTCACGGCAAACCATCGCCTCTGGACCAGCAAGACTGGATCGAACGTCACGTCCCCCATCTATCTGGACGGGCATCTGTACTGGATGAGTGAGAAGCTGGGCATCGCCTATTGTGCCAAGGCCGATACGGGTGAGCTGATCTATGAGCAGCGGCTAGAGCGAGCCGGCCAGGTGTACGCCTCGCCGGTGCTGGCGGAAGGACGGCTGTACTACTTGACCCGCAACGGACGCATGATTGTGCTGGCCGCCAAGCCGAAGTTCGAGCAGTTGGCCATGAACGAACTGGACGATGGCAGCCGGTTCGATGGCAGTCCCGCAGTGGACGGTAAGCGTCTGCTGGTGCGGTCGGGGAAGTTCCTGTACTGCCTGGGGAAGTAGAGGTGGTCGGCGGCCAGCTTTGGGCACGCTACTCGCGAAAGACAGTAGCCCTCGTCGTCCTGTCGGCCGGACACGCTGCTGCTGGCATCGAAGCTGGCGAGCTTCTGGCGCCCGCCGCGGAACGGCTGCTGCTGTTGTGAAGACTCCTGATGGCCTCGGCGCCATAGTGCGTTCACGGGCGGATCTCGGTGCTCTGGAGCTGCGGGTAGAACTTGATCTGCTGAACAAGTTTAGGCTGGTTGCGACGAGGTGACCTTGGTGTCGCGGGTGCGGGGAAGGCGATGGTCCGCGGACCGCGGATGATGGCAGTGATATCTATTGGCAGGCGACTATCGCTGTTCCGTAGCGGCCTGATCGCCCGTCGAACCGGTCGATCCCCAGGAACGGCTCCTGAGCTTCTTGGCGGCTCGCTGAGCGCTTCCAGCGGCCACCCCGAATCTGTCCACTTCGTGCTCGCGTGCGTCTACGGGCGCTTCTCGGCGATCTGGGAGGCGCCACCCGGTAGCGGGGCTGTGCTAGGCAACGCCACACCTTGCCGGTCGCGAGCGGCGACGTCGTCTCCGACCTCACGGGCTCCAGATGGAGTCAATGATATCACCAGCCCCAAATGACGCCGATGTCCTCATCGTCCCCAAATGACAGTGGTGCCACCATCGGCTCCAAATGGAGGATCGGTGGGCACCACCGTCAAATGGAGATGATGCCGGCGAAGGGTCTGCGGTGATGTCGTGCAGGACTTCGGCGTCACGGGTACCCACCGCAGTAAAGACCCCAGGTTTGAAGATCTTGCCTTGCGTTGTGGTCGGCAATCCATGACGGACGGCCTCTTCGTACTGATCGGCCCAGTACGCGGAGCGTTGAGTGGCTAAGGACTGGACGGTCCGTTGGGCGGAACCTCTGGGTCCCGCGGCTTTCGAACGATCCTGGGCCAGACTCGAAGCCCATAACGCCGCCGGCGGCGCTTTGGTGGGGTTGGCAAGCGGGCGTCATTCCCCCGGATCGAGCCACTGTCCGCCTCGCCAGATTCGCCTTTGGTCGGGCGGTTTGGTGCGTATTTTGGGTGCTGGATAAGATCGACCATCTCTCGAACGAATGCGGTCGCTAATGTCGGGGAATTCAGGGCGAAACAACCATCCCGAAACATGGCTCGAAAGTCCTGGGCCGGGTCCGCTGGCACCCCTTCGTCTTCTCCCTCCGGCAAGTGGCCCCGATAGCGGGAAAGGTCGCGACCCATCATGTACAAAGCGACTTCATAAACTGATGTGCAGCCATTCGGGAATCCCTCTTCCCATGTGTCGCCGTACCGCTCAGTGAACTCAGCGGCGTGCTCCAGTTCCTGGGGACTGGCTGTCGACTGCAGCCATTCTTTCGCGGCTGTGAGGGCGGCATACTCAATTTCGGCGTAGATGGTATCGTAGACCGACTCGAAGAAGCCGGCGACATACGGCACCGTACAGGCAACCTCGGGATCGTCTTCTGTGATTAGACGCCAGTACTCTTTCGTCGAGCCGAGTTGTGAACCACGAGGCGGTCGAATGATGCGAACAAGCTCTTCAATCGCGTGATCACTGTCGGGACACTGTAGAAGGTTTGGGTACTCGCCTTCCTCGATGTGATAAAGGATGCGCTGCAAATTCGAGATAGTTGTCTCGGTATTGGCCCAGCGTTCGCCAGCAGACAAGCCTGCACCATCCAGTCGCAAATCGGGTTTGGGTTGGTGCTGCGGCACCTGTTCATGAGAGGGATCATTTGACATCGTTCTGTCTCCTTTTGCTACTTATTACTACTTGGTTTCCCCCGCCAGCTGTCAAGGTGGAGCATTGCGGGGGCATGGTGGCAGGTGTCCGGGTCCAAGCGGACCGAGCCACCGCCGGTTTTCCTCCAGGCGCTGGTTAGTTGCCCGGAATCTTGTTCTGCTGATCAAAATTGCGATTGAGTCGCCGGAGTCGACCATTTGCTCGAAAACCGCCTAGATTTCGAAAACAATCGGTCTACCTTGAAGCATCATAAGGCTGCGTGCCCAGGACCGTTTCCATTCGGGATCGCGCAGAGGAAGTCGTAGATGGTCTAGCAGGTACCTTGGGCCGCGCTGGTGAATCGCCTGCATGATGAAGAACTGCGACGGGTCATCCGCCGCGCGTACGGGCGAAAGCCACGTGCTGACGCACTGCTCGGCACGCTGGCTGACAACATCAATAAGTTCTTGATCGCCCGCTTCCTCGGCAAGCTGCTCCGCCAGCAACCAGTCGCCAACCACGGCGGCAAGCCAGAGACGCCAACGAGGGTCCTCCAGCCTCTCAACAAACCGCTCAATCACCCTCAAGCTGGCGACCATCTCTTCTTCCGTGTCATGGGCCGACCATCCGCCAGCGTATTCCGGAAGCTCCTCCCACTCGATCACGCTGGCCTCCTCCAGAATGGTCAGTGCGATCCGTTGCCACCCTTCGTCCGGCAGCAGCTCCCGAAGGCGTTGCTCTGCAGTTGTCAGCCCTTCCGAGCGAGAGCAACGCTGGAAGAACTGTATGGCGTTCACGGAATCTGGCGGGTCATTGACGCCGAGTTGGAGCTGGTCGCCGGTGGCGGTGACCTGCAATCTAAACGTGAATTGCTCCACAGTCCCTCGTAGCTTCAACACGAGGACATTTCGAACGAGGTGGGCTTCGCAGCTCCACTCCGGATCATCGGGCAACAGCTGAACCACGAGTTCGTCACCCGTGTCGTGGCTATTTGAGAACGCTTCCGGCCGATGAATGGCCTTGGGAAAGATCTGCCGCAACAGTTCGAGTGCCTTTGAGTGCCAAGACGAGCATTGCAGCGAGGCAATATACAACCACGAAAGCCAAGGCGGTGGGAGCGCCTCGTCGGGCGGTAGCTGCTGAACGGCGGTTGCCAGGTTCTCTGGCAGGTGGTCGAGGCCGGCAGCCAGGTTAGTGAAGAGGTTGTCGAATCTCTGATTAAGAGTCTTAGTAGCGGCGTTCATCTTGAACATCCTTTCTGTTAGGCCGACTGGTCGTTGTGAATAGTTGGGTGGGACGCGTTCGTCGTCGAGGTCGGCCCGACTCGCGTTGGGAACCGTCCCAAGGTACTTCAGTTTGCAGGGGTTTGTGAAAAGGGTATTGCTTCAAGGAAACTACTGCGCCGAATCGGGGCCTGGTCCGGGCTCAGAGCCGACTTCCTCCTGCCGCGGCACCGGCCAGCCGCCCTGTGAGGCCACATTGGGGAACTCGACGTCTTCGGCCCAGTCTCCACCGAGCACGGTCTGTGTCGGCGTGGCCACCAGGACGCTGATGTGTCGGTCTGGGTACCGTGCCCCGTGGAGCTGCAGGCAGGTTGCGACCATGGCCTGGGCCCTGGGCAGATCAGGCAACGGTCCGTGACTGAGTCCCACGACGTACGCCTGCCGTATCCGCTCCTGAGCCAGTTTGCAGCAGGCGGTCAGCATGCGGTCTTCGAGGCGGTTGATGTCACCTTCGGTGACCTCCAGGGCGTTGCGGAAGGCCGCCACCTTGATCTCGATGGCAGCCTGAACGGGCGACCAACCGTAAAACGTATCGATTTGCTGTGGCGGACGGACCTTTGCCCGCCGCGGCTCATCCTTGTTCATGGCGGTCAGGTAGTCCGAATGCTCGATGAAATACGGCTGCAAAATAGCAAAGTCGAAGGTTGCCGTGGAGCCGGAGTCTCGCCGCCGCTGGGCAAACCGGTCGCCGCCGGTGTATCGCCAGATCGTCGCGTACTGGTGCCGGAAGGCCGTGACAGCGTTACCGTCCGTGGTCAGGTACTTCGTCGGGTACGCGTCGTAACCCAGACGGTAGAAACGGGCATGAAGCTCCTGCTCACAGAAGAAGTCGTGCGGGGCCTCCTGGAAATCACGGACCAGCGCGGCGATCTGCTCATCGGGGCACCCGGGCGGGTTAGCGAGATGCCGTAGCATTGGGTCTAGCATCGTGAAGATCTCCTTGGGTTCGATGGGTGTGAAGTTGGTGTCATTGATATCACGGTCGATGGAAACTGATCGGGTCACTCGACTGCCTACCGCAGCCTGACAGTGTTGCTGTCGCCTTGGCAGTTTGGGTCGACGGAGACTCCTGATAGGGATGATGGTTGGCTTGTGTTTGATGTTGGTTTCCAACACCGCCCACCCATGGCTTTGTATTTGGGGGTTGGGTGGGCGGTCCTTAGGCCGCCTCCCACCCAAACACCCCTGTGGGGTTTGGTGGGATTTGGTGCGCGCGAAAAAGTGCTGTATTCCCCGGGGAAAACGGCATGTTCGATTTCCTTCATGATCCATCTCTTGGTCCAGTCTCCCCTTCATGGTCCCTGTTGTGGTCCTTTTTCTGGCTTTGATAGTCCCTCGTTCTTCGGTATCAAAGTCAGTATTTGGCCGGTTCACGGGGCTCGCTGAAGGCTGACTCGATGCTCCTGCGGGCGATTTCGACGTTCGCTTCGTCCCATGGCCGGGCGCCGGCCAACAGCAGCGGCTCGGCCGCCTCCCGCGTCATCCCTCGACCAGCCAGATCGCAAGCCGCCCGAAACAGCCGATCGTTCCAGGCGGGTCCGTCAGCGTACGCGCCGGTCAGGAATGCCCGGGTGCTCGGGCTGGCATCCTCGATGTCCACATTGCCCACAGATGGAGTTGGCGGCGGCAACGGCCGGGGTGGCTGCAATGCTGCCACGATCGCACCGGCCAACTCCGGCAAGGGCAGGTCATCCGGCGATCGGCCATCGGCCCACGCATAGCGATTGCCCGATGGATGAAGCGAAGGCGGGATGATGACGATGCCGCCTTTGCCGCGAAACTCCAGCTTCGCGTGCCACGGCGTAGCCTTGGCCTTGGTGGGTACGTCCGGGCACCGGAAGAACAAATGGTAGCGGTTAGGCTTGCGGCTGCCGGAGATGGCCTTCGGGGCAAGCGGCTCCCTGCCGAGGCGTTCGATGAGCACGTCGTGGGCCTCGGTGCCGTCCACGTCGACGACCAGCAGCCCGCTCACCGGCCCGAGCACCACGGCCAGCCCCGCCTGAGGCCATTGGGCGAACCATGCGGCCAGTTCGTCCTCTGTGGGCGGGCGGTCCTGGAACGGCTTCCAGCGGACGCAGGGCTGCTTGGCGCCGGGATCCTGCGGAACGACCGACCAGCCACGACTGTGGTAGGCCAAGGCTATGTCGAGCATGTTCCCCACGCCGTTTTCGACGGTTGCCAGCAATGGCATCAGCGGCGATGACGAGCGGCCCGGTGCATCGGCCGGGCGCCGAGCATCGCCACTGGTTTCGGCCCTCGGTCCGGCATCATCGGGGTCCTCACGGGCGGCAACCCAGGCTTGGGCCTTCTCGAGCAGCTTCCGCGGCCATCGCTTCTTACCGCGTAGGATCTTGCCGATGAATGAAGGGTCTGCCTCAATACCCCGAGCCAAGGCCCGCTGTGTGATTCGCTTCCGCTTCATCTCGGCCACCAACGTGCCGGGCGGATCGGCCAGCAACGCTTCAACCTTTGCCAGATCGTCGGCCCAGCCAAAATGCTCGTTCCATCGCCGCACGTAGTCCGACCGCGTGTAGATCTGAAGGTGCGTCTTCACCAGGACCCGGCGGCCGGCAGGAGTCCCCGCCAGGACCTGAAGCTGTTCCAGATCGAAGCATCGACTAGTGGGAAAGTAGATTCCGACAGCGATCAGACCCAAAGACTCGGTCAATACGGCCAGATCGGCGAAAAACTCGTCGAGTGCGTCGCGGTCATACCCCGCTTTGACCAGCCACCCACCCGGAGTCATGAGCCCGTATCCGAGCCCTTTACGTTTACCATTGCCGTTGAAGCCGACGTAGCGGCCGCTCGGATCGAGCAGGCTGCATGTGATTGGCCTGTTCCGCCGAATCCCGGGGATTACGTTGCCGGTCAGTACCTCGGCTTCCCCAGGATTGCTGCGATTCGCCTTGGTTTTGGTCTTGCGAGTGGTCTCCCGCAGGATGGCTTGCAACAGCCGATGTTGGCTCGGGATAAACTTTGAACGGACCGCTGGATCGCCCAGCTTGGCCGGCAGGTAGATCGTAACCAGCTTGCCGGTCTTCCCGACGCTCGCCAGCGTCGGCCCTTCCCCCTTCTTACCGCGGATCTTGAAGTCGTAGGTCCGCACGCCCGAACCGTCGTCCGGTCGGGCGAACTGCTCTAAGACGCCCAGCAGTCCACGACCGATGTTGACCAGGAAATGCCCGTGCGAAGCCCCATCGCGATCAGGGCAGTCGTCGTCGCAGCCGTCCCCAGGCGATCCCCTCAGGTCGGCAGCGTGCGTCACCAGCGCCGACTGCCGTCCGAGCAGCGGCAGCCCATCCTCTGGCCAAACCGCGACGTGGAGCCAGGCGAGCCCCTCGAAGACCTCCCGCAGCGTCTTCCGCCAATGGTGCGGGCATGCACCGTCACCCGGGCCCCAGATCAAGCGGGCCAGCCGGCGATCGGGAAGCCGGACCAGGGATCGCCGGGCTTGCATAACCCTGCGGTGGATTACCCAAAGCACGCGCTCTGCGATAGGCCCGAATCGCAGAGCCGACACAATGCGGTCGAGGTCTTGCTGTTGCTGGTCCGCGTCGGCAGACTCCATCAAACTGCGGCGTTCGGCCAGAATCTCCGCTCGGCGCTGCCGAGCATACGGATCGAACGTCCATCCCGGTCCCAAGAGGCTCACGGCGAAGCAGTGGTCCCCGACGCGTTTCCGGGCCCAGACTACGCCATGGGCGTCCTGCCAGATCTCGAACCCTCGCAGGATCCTGTGGCCCCGGGCCACAACAGCGAACTGCTCGACTCGGTCCTGATCGGCAAGTACAAAAGGCTCTCCGGACATCGTTCTCTCCTTGGGCTACTGACCCAGCGGGTCGTCCCCTGGGCCAACACTTTCAGTCGACAAAGTCTTTTTGTTCATGTGATCAAGGTTGCCGTTGGCGGTCTCCGGCTCCGTGTCGTGGAACCGGAAGCATGGATGCTCGAACCACAGCTTGACGTCGCCCCGGACGACTCCCTCGCGGCCCTTGTCGACCCTGAGGACCGTGGGCACGACATCCGATTTGTTTTGGGCCGAATTGGGATCCGGCCAGATGAGCATGACGACGTCGGCATCGGAGGCCATCCTGCCATCGCCCTTGAGGTCGTTCATGGTGAGGTCGTCTTTGTGGGCGTCCTTGCGTATTTCGCTGGTAACCAGAATCGGAAAGCCGCGGGGTTGATCGGGACCGGCCGTCTTCTTCATCACCTCGCTGAGCAGATCCAGCCGGTAATGATCCGTGGCAGCGCCATCGGCGACGTCTCCGAATGGGATGATCTTCTGAAAGAGATCGAACACCAGCACGATGCGGTGAACGTCACCCAGGGCTAGCAGACGGTTGCAGTCGTCTATGACGTCACCGGCTCGGAGCCCTTTGCGGTACGCCTTCGAGTCTTCCTGATACGAATCCCGCTCATAAGCGAAACTCCTTTCGACGACCCGCAGGCGAGGTGCGATCGAACTGCGGATCCGCTCGTGGGCCTCGGAGATCCGCTGCTGGACGTCTGCCGATTTGTTGGGATCGCGGAAGCTGCGATAGGCAATACGTGCTTCGAGACATAATAGCCGCTCGTAGATCCGCGACTTCGCCATATCCAGCGAATAGACAACGGCCCCGAGGTGAGGGTCGCTGTCCATGGCCGACCAGACGATCTGCGACGCCAGAGAAGTCTTGCCGACGCCTTTATCGGCAGCAAAACCTTCGACGCCTTCCTGGACCAGGCTCAGCAAAGCGTGATAGCGGCGATGACCATCCAGCAGAAGGAACCTGCCATCAGGCAACCGCTTTAACAACACCGGCGTGTGGAGGCCGCCATGGACCCGGATGTCTTCCGCGAGGGACTTCAGTGCCTCGCTGGACACATCCAATTGGTCGTCGTCCCGGAACGCAAAATCCGTGGGACGCACGACTATACTTGACAACGAAACCTGTTGAAGTTCCGTCTCGACACGTTCCGGCTGAAACGATTCAGCCGGCTGCTTAGATGCAGTAGACATTACGTCTATCTCCCTATCAAAATGAGGTTTACGGAAGTCCGACCAGCACCATGCTGGCCGGACGAGTGCCCTGCCGCTCCCACGGTCACAAGTTTGGGGGCGGCAGGGAGTTGGGTTTGCATCCGGGGCGTACTCCGGTTTGGGTGTCGGTTGGCGATCCGCCCTGAGGCGGAGGCTGTGCCCGCGTGTTCCAGGCCAGTTCGGGGCTGTATGGTTCAGGGGTACTGTTCATTTCACTGTTCCTTGCGGCTGGTCGGTGCGGCTGGTCGGTGCGGAGATCGTCAACGGGTCGAGATTCTCCTTCAACGCCTTGACCAGCAGCATGGCGACGAACCCCGGATCCGCGCCGTTCTTCTCGACGGCCGGGGTGCAGACCATCCCGGCATAGTCCTGGATGTGCTGAGTGACTTGATCGAGAAACAAGTCGATGGTCTTGTCGACCGCGGTCTGGACGAACTGGTCCGCTGCCGAAAGCTCTTGCTCCGAGAATCGTTTCAGATGCTCGCACCGCCCATGGTGTGCATTCCACTTGGCGGCAAAACCGACGTTGGAGTCGCTCAATTGGGCGCCATTGCCGTCGTCCCCGACTCGACAGGTTGACTGGTAAAGTTTACCAGTGGCATTGCTGCGGCCGTCGTCCCCGACTCGACAGGTTGACTGGTAAAGTTTACCAGTGGCATTCTGGTTGCCATTGCCGATGCGAGCGGTGTCAATTCTGCGGCCGTCGCGCCCGACTCGACAGGTTGACTGGTAAAGTTTACCAGTGGATTCGAGGTGCTTTCGGCACTTGATCACCATGGGATGAGTTACACCGACGTACTCGGCAATGTGACGGTCGGAGAGATCCGCCCCTTTGGGGTGCGTCAGTGCCTTCTCTACGGCCAGCCTCTTGTCAGCATTGGACCGCCGGAGGCCGTGTGAGCGGTTGGCCCGAATGGCGAACCACTGGGCATCTTCTTTGGTACCACGATGCACCAGGCAATCGATCTCCTCGCGGCCGGCTTGCTCGGAAGCCCAAAGGCGGTGGGCCCCGTCGGCAACCCACTTTTCATGGCCGTCGTCGAAGACGTCGACCGGCGGGAATTTGTCGCCAGCCCGTAAGCGCTCGGCAT
>JABMRB010001408.1 GCA_013202865.1 Candidatus Nealsoniibacteriota bacterium
CGTTGCCGGGGGGAGGCCGGTTTTCAGTTGTCAGTTGTCAGTTGTCAGTTCTCAGTTTTCAGACTATGGTCTTGGGTTGTGTACCGGGGAAACAGCAGATTTGGTTGCGATGATCGGTCCGCGTACGCAGGTGTTCACATTGTCCGGGACACACACTGAAAACTGACAACTGATAACTGAAAACTGGTTACTGACAACCTCTCGACGCAAGTAGAACTACCACCGTGCTTTGCGCGGATTCAATCTCTGCAACCCTGCGGGATTCGTGCGAAGCCGCCAGCGGCTAGCCGACCGGTAGTCGCTGGCCCAATCCGTCGTTGACGCGTGATGCTTGGAGGAAATCGGCGGCCAGGCGGACGGCCATTTCGGCTGCGTCGGGGCCGTCGTCGTGGTCGCCTAGCGGGAACTCCTTGATCTGGTCGACCAACAACGCCGTCGACGGGCTGCCGCTGCGGAACCGTATTCGCCGCCCGGCTAGCAGGGGACCGAGCCGGCGGATGCGGACGAGCTTGTTCGTGCGGTTGTCGATCGGGCATGGCTGCCCGGCCAAGATCCCATGGCGGCGGAACTCCGACTCGAATTGCCCGGCAAACAGCTCCTGAAACTGGTTGGTTTCGAGGCCGAACACGTCGGGCCGGAAGTTGCGATACAGCTCGACCCCGTCGGCAACGATCTGCGGCGCCGGTCGCCGTGCCAGGTCGGCCTCCACGTAGAGCGTGCCGTGCCGGTCGACGCCCAGCATCACAAACGCGGAATAGTCGCCCCGCCGTGCATCGGCTCCCTTGCTCGGATCGAGCGCGAGCACCTTGACCGTCAGCGAGTCGGGCCAATCGTCGAACCAGATCGTCTCGTCGAAGTATGCTTCGGGCCATTCGCACTCTTCCGGGTTGATCGGCGAGTTCTGTTTCTCGCGAGCGAACGCCGCGTGCCCGCTCTCGGCCCGCATGCACATCAACGTGTAGAGGTCCTCCTCCTCGGGCCAAAGCACGACGGCCCCGGCGTTCATGTCCTCGGTGTGCCGCTCGAAGAACGCCCGGGCGTCCTCGGCGTGGCGAGCGTTTGTCACGTCGGTATAGACGGCCTCCCACTGGTGCCACAGGGCCATGTTCGTGGGCCATTGCTGGATCGCCTGAAAGACCCGGGAGATCCAGCCGGGCGTGAGATGCACCTCCATGGCCAGGGCCTCGCGGTGCAGGGCGGTCGCCAGGTTGACGACGTTGGTTTGCGACGTGCCGGCCTTCAACAGCGTGCCGTGGAACCAGATCCGCGACCGCTCGCGTTGGACGATCGAACGGATATGGCCGTCGTTTTGCAGGTCGTCGCAGATGATCAACGTGGGCCGGTGCGCCCCGCGTCGCCGCCCGCGGATTCGTTGCCCGGTTCCGAAGGCCTCGATCGTAGCGCCGTTGCGCAACCGGACAGCGTTGCTGCGCCAGACCGGACCCCGGCCGGCGGCGTCCGCAAAGGCCTCGGCCAGTTGCCGGTTTTCGATTAGCTCGGTCTTGATGTTCTCCAGGTGGGCACAGGCCTGATGCTTGGTATCGGAGACGATCCAGATGTACGGTTCGCGCCGCTCCAACGCCATTCGCAACGGAAAGGCCAGCGTGCCGATGGTCGACTTGGCCCCGCCGCGAGGCCCGAGCACGTTGAGCTTCGAGCCGCGGACTTCCGGCATCTCGTCGAACCGGGCAGTCAGCCAGCGATGCATCGCGGAAGGCGGCTTGCGGAAATGCTCGGGGAGAAACTGCCCGGCCCAGGTCGCCAGGCCGGCGTGTCCGTTGCGTTCGGCCCGATAACGCGTGGCCAGGTTGTGCCGGACGGCCAGTTCGTGACGGAAGATATCGACCAGTTCGCCCAGCCGGGCCGGCGGCAGCCCGCAGTCGTCAAGAGTGAATTCCTGGTTCATGTCGATGTCCTCTACTTTTCGGCTGCGGTGTCGAGGCTGGCCGAGATCTCGGCGAACCGTATGAGGAGCTTATCGCGGGTTTCCTCGTGGGAGACTTCCGCGATAATGATCTCTGCGAACCGAGCCCAGAGGTCCTTGATTTGGGTAACGGTGATTACGTTGGGTCCTCGCCGGCCGTACTCGTCGGGAAACTTGCGTTCGAGGAACCAGGCGGCGGCCCGCCAGTACTTTTCCTGGTCGGCTGCCTTCTGAACGTTTTTTAGGTAGCGTAATTCCTGGCTGTGTTCTGCTCGGGAGATCTGTTCGGAGAACTCGGGTTCCCGTTCGGCCGTATTGCGAATCGTGCGGGGCGAACACCCGACGTAGCGGGCGGCGGTTCGTCGGCTGCAGCCGACCGAGAGAATGGCGATGATCTCCCTTCGCTTGATTTCGTCGAGCACCGGTTTGGGGCCACTTTTCGCCACGGCCTGTCTCCCTCTGATGGATTTGTAGGGTGCGTGAAACGCACCGAATCATGCTGCCGTTTCATCCACGCGTGCGTTTTCATGCGCCTGGGTGCGTTTCACGCACCCTACCGAGGTACTCGAACGATACGACGGCTCGGCCTGCCGATCCGTGGTAGTTGGCGAACGTGGCGCCGGCCGGGCAACCCGTCTTCTTGACGCCGACCGCCCGCCACCGCGGCGAACGACGGCAATGGGCTATCAACGCCGGGTGGCTGGCCGTGACGTTGATCCGATGGCCCCGGCCGCGATACTTTTCGGCGACCCACTCGGCCAGCGACATGCCGATGCCGATCCCCTGATAGTCGGGCAGCGTAACGATCCGGCTGATCCGCCGCCGACCCTTGCGACCCAACAACGCCACGACCGCACAAAACGCCACCGGCGCGCCGTCCCACGTCGCCAGGTAGCACTGCGACGCCGGGTTGAGCGATCCGCTCAGATAGTGATGCCGCCTAAACAATTCCCACGCACGATGCCGGCAACAAAAGATCTCAAGCTCGACCGGCGGTTGTTGAAGACACCTCCGTTGAAAAGTGCAACTCGCCATGTCGATAATCCAATCGGGTGCAAGCCACTCGGTCACGTCATAATGACACGTAACCGCCACGAACCGGCACCCGAGCCGCCCGCCGCGAATCCCCTTGGCAATCGCCGCCGAAACGACTCGGGCCACGTTGCGGTCAACAACGCTGGTGAATTCGTCGAAAGCGATCACTGGAAAATGACGAAGCACGAATGACGAATGACGAAGCTCTGATTCCGCGTCTCTTACTTCGTCATTCGTCATTCGTGC
>JABMRB010001409.1 GCA_013202865.1 Candidatus Nealsoniibacteriota bacterium
GCTCATAGCTCATAGCTCATAGCTCATAGCTCATAGCTCAAAGCCAACACCGAAGAACTGAATCTGGAAGTTATTCCCGTACGAGTTCTTAGTACCTCAAACCAGAACATGCAAACCGGCAAGAAGTCTCGACAGTGAAGCCCAAAACGTTATACTTAGAACGGCTCCTGCAGATCAACACGGCGACGCTGGTCGCGTTGGGTGCGTTGCTGTTGGGTATGGGCCAGCGCGACGAGAAGCTGCCGCTGTTGATGCTGGTCGCCGCGATCGCGTCGGTCGCGCTGACCGACGTGCTGGGCTACGTTCGGCTCAATCGCGCGGTGGCTAATCTGGCCGTGCTGGCCGGCGTGGCAGTCTTCGCCTCCAGCACCGCTATCTATCGCGCCGACGTTCGTGTCCTGCTGCCCAGCGTCGGTGTGTTCCTCAGCTTCTGGCTGATTATTTTGCTATTGCAGAAGAAAGACGGCAGGGCGTATCGCCACCTGATCATGCTTAGCCTGCTGCAGGTGGTCGTGGCTTCGGTCTTTAGTCACGGCGTATGGTTCGGGCTGTTGCTGGTTGTCTATATGACGGTCGGATTCTCTGCATTGGCGTTGCTGTTGCTGCAATCGCAGTGGACCCGATACCGGTCGCTGGAGAAACGGCAATCCGGCGCCCTTGTTTCGCGGCAACGTCGGGCGGAGGTCTTTGTAGGCATGCCGGGCGATCGTGGCCAGATGGGTATCGGGCGGGAATTGCTCGTGCGGTTGGGTAAGATGGCCGTGGGGACACTGCTGCTGACCGCCGTACTGTTCTTCACGCTGCCGCGGTTCAGCCGATCAGCCGCCTGGCGCGGCGCCACGGTTCAGACTCGACACGTTGTGGGGTTCTCCGACAAGGTCGCCCTTGGGGAGATCGGCGAGATTATCGAAAGCCGCGAGGAGGTGATGCGGGTGCGGCTCGCCGATGCCAAGACCGGGCTGCCCTATCAGCATCACGGATCGCTCTACCTTCGCGGTGTCGTGTTGAACCGGTATTCCCGGAGCGAGTGGAAATACGAGCGGACCACCAATGAGTCCGTCGTGCCCCTGGCCGAGGGAGAGGCAACGGTCCGCCAGGCAATCACAATCGAACCGCTCGACAAGGATAGGTTGTTCTGCGTGTGGCCTTTTGGCTTGCTCGACGTCAGGCCGAAAGACGAAGTGGTGATCGACCAGCGTGCCGAACGCCTCGGTCGTCCGGCCAGGTTTCACGAGCAGCGGTTCACGTACGAGTTGGGTACGACAGCACTGTCCGGCGGAGTTCAGGTGGAGCTTATCCCCTGCCGCCGGCCTCTGGAGCCCGACGATCTCGAGCAGTTGCTGCAACTGCCCGGTGGCTCCTGCGAACAGGCACTTCGCCAGACGTGGCGCAATGAGGAACTCCCCGCCGACAGCGATCCGTTGCGACTTGCCAGGGCACTGACGGCCAGGTTCCACTCCCCCCAACGGTTTCAGTACAGTCTGGAGCGTCAATCGCGACAGTCGGACGTCGATCAGGACGTCGATCCAATCATCGATTTCCTGCAGAACAACCCCCAAGGACACTGCGAGTATTTCGCCTCGGCGCTGACGCTGCTGTTGCGCAGTCGCAACGTCCCGGCGCGATTCGTGGTGGGCTACAATTGCGACGAATTCAACAATGCGGGTGGGTTCTGGCAGGTCCGGCAGTGGCACGCACACGCCTGGGTCGAGGCCTATCTCGGGCGCTCGGAAATCCCCGAAGAGCAAATCGCCAAAGACGGTGCGGAGCTTTGGCAGCACGGTGGATGGCTGCGGCTGGAACCGACTCCCGGCATGACGGGACCGGCCGCCACTCGCAACTCGTCGTTCTTTGAACCGGTCAAGAGCGGGTGGCAACGGCTTCAGGACTTCTGGTCGGACTACGTCGTGGAAATGGACCGACGTCGCCAGCAAAGGGCAATCTACGGCCCGATCGTCGCCGCTATCAAGAACGCCTTTCATTGCCTGTGCGATCCCGATTGGTGGCGTAACCTGATGTGGAAAACGCTCGACGCACTGAACGTCGCCCAGGGCGGACTTCACTGGCTGTGGGCCGGGATCGCGCTGGTCGTGGGCTTGCCGGTGACAGTCTACGTCGGCCGCCGAGTGGGCTGGTTGCTGCAGTGGTTCTGGTGGCGCGTGATCCGCCGGGCAAGACCGCCCAACCGCGGCGTGTCGGCCTGCGTCGAGTTCTATCGCCGCCTCGAAGCCCTGCTGGCGCGGCATGGAATTACCCGTCACACGGGCCAGACCCAGCACGAGTTCGCCGCTGCCGCAGGTGCGCAGATTGCCGAGACCACCGGCCAACAACGCTTGGCCCGCTTGCCCGTCGCCGTGGCCGAGGCCTTCTATCAGGTCCGTTTCGGCCGACTCCCCCTGGACAGCGATCAGGCCCGGGCGGTAGAGGATGCGCTGGATGAGTTGACCGCTTGTGGGGAGGAGGGGTAGAGATTTCAGATTTCAGATTTGGGATTTGGGATTTGGGAAGTAGGGACGACGTGTGCCTACTGTAAGAACCGATAGCCGAGGGCGGAAGCCCGCGGAGGCGTTGTGGAGTCGTCTCCTTCGCGAAAGGACCGGCGGCTAGCGCCGTGCCGCTCACGAATCTCGTCGATGTGGATTCCCTCCGACACGAGTTCATGGCGCGGCGGTTTTCCCGGCTGGGGGACTTGTGGCTCACAGCCGCATTCGGAACAATGAGCAAGTCGGCAGACAGGTTTCTTCCCCCGGAAGCCCCCAATCCCCAGCCCCCAATCCCCAGCCCCCAATCCCCAATCCCCAATCC
>JABMRB010001410.1 GCA_013202865.1 Candidatus Nealsoniibacteriota bacterium
CCCTGACGACTGCCGGCACGATTGCCGAGACGATCTTCGGCGGAACCACGCTCGACGTGGAGGCCGTTGACGTTGGAATCAACACGCAGGTGCCCACCTACACCGGTGCCGTCGACGGTACCGCGCTGGTGGCACCCGCTACGCTGGCGAAGACCGGGCTCTCCGATCTGGTCATGGACCAGCCGGGTGTGAACCTCAGCCAGTTGACGATCGACGTGCAGCAGGGCCGGCTAATCGGCGTGCATGGCTCCGACCCGTTCGAGGAAGCCAAGCTGCAACTCGGCGGCGGAACGCTGGAACTGGCCGCCCCGGCCGACGATGCCGCCGTGGCCTTTGACAGCGCCCTGAGCGTAACCGCCAACAGTACGCTGACCGGCGGCCCCGGACTTACCGGCACCAGCGGCGCGCAAGTCACCCTAGGCAGCGCCGCCAACGGCATAACGCTCGGCGCCGGCACCGTCCTGACCGTGCAGACTACCAACGACTATGCCCTCGAATTGGCTGGTGTGATCGCCGGTGCCGACGCAACGGTCCAGGTGCCCCAAGGCGACGTGACCCTCGGTGGTGGCGGGAACATCGGTTCCCTGCTCGTTCCGGGCGGATCGCTCGAAGCCAGCGGGGACGTCAACGTCAATACGTTGAGCGTGCAGGGCAGCGGTGCAATCAGCACCGCCCCGGGCGGCGTCTCCGTCAACGACGGCGGCACCGCGGAGATCGGGGTGACAACCTTCGCAACCACCGGCGGCACGATGAGTTTCGCCGGCTCCGTCCTGGCAACCGGCGCCGATACCCTCATCCTCGGCGGCGGCGACGTGATCGCCACCGCGCTAAGCCCCGGCCCACCCGTCGCCGGACTCAGCTACCATCGCATCACCAACGACGCCGATTCCGGGATCGACTCCGCGAAGACTTACACCCACGCAATCGACTTCGGCACCGACACCACCGCCACCGTCAACGGCGTGGTGTTTGCCGCCGACTTCGACGGCAACGGCGACTTCAACAACACGGCGGAACACGTCGGCGGCGCCGGTCCCTACCTGGTAGATACCAACAGCGCCGTCTGGAGCGTGTTCGATGACATGGACTACAGCGGCACCGAAGTTCTCCTCACCGGCCTGACGCCGGGAGAAACGTACGACTTGCGGTTCTACAATCGGGCCTGGGGCGTCGGTGCCGATCGGCGCCAGACATTCAGTTACGATGTCGACGCCGACGGCTCGATCGACAATCCACCGGGACCGATTACGTTCAATGCGGACGACTCCTCCGCCGACCCGCCGGCAATGGGCAATGCGGATGCCGCGTACGCCATGTCGTACGTCTATACGGCAGGAGACACCGGTGAGATCAAGGTCGGTATCGCGGCCGAAATCGCGGGCAACACTTATCACTTCTACGGCTTGACCAACGAGATAGCCACCGGCCCCCTCGAAACTCTTCCTGCCGACGTGACGCTGCAGAACCTGGTCGGCACCGGCACGATCAACGCCGCGGCCGTCGACGTAATGCATACGATTGCCCCGGGCAACGACGGCATCGGTAAGATCACCGTCGGCGTGGCCGAACTGGGGATGGACGGCGGTGCAACCTACAACGCCGAAATCAGCCTGGCCGACGTCACTGCGGTGGTCGCCGACCAGATCGAAGTGGTCGAGGGCGGCTTGCTGGAACTCGGCGGCACGCTGGCCGTTGCCACCCTTGATGATCGTGCCGACAACAGCTCTTGGTCCAATCCCAAGCTGAAGGTCGTCCACAATGCCTACGGCGAGATCGGAGACACGCTCTTCGCCGACGTCACGGCGGGCGGCGAACCGGCGGTCGAGGGAGTGGTCACGCACATCGGCCAGGGTGCCTTCCTGCGGGGAGTCACCTACACGGAAGCGCCCGTCGCCGAGCCATTCGCCACCGGCGTGGAACTCGACGTCTTCGTCGCCCTGGGCGGCGACGCCGACGGCGACGAGAAGGTCTGGCTGAGCGACTGGGCCGCGTTGCGGGCCAACTTCGGCAACACGGGCGCCGGCAAGACCTGGACCGAAGGTAACTTCGACCCCTGGGTCGACGACAAGGTCTGGCTGAGCGACTGGGC
>JABMRB010001411.1 GCA_013202865.1 Candidatus Nealsoniibacteriota bacterium
CCCTGGTCGAGCGGTACGGCCACTTCGGCGGATTGTGGACCGGCGGCCTCGTGCTGCTGGTCATCGGCCACATCGTCAAAGGCGGCAAACAGGTCTGCCAGGGAATCGGCGAGGAGATGATGCGACGCCTCGATAAGCTCGACGGCGCGATCGTCGACCGCCGCCCCGGCGTCGGACCGACCGTCGACGCCGAAGCGGTTAAGTACCTGATGGTCGAGATGATCGAAGAGGCCGGCGTCAAGGTCCTTCTGCATTGCTGGGGCGTCGACGCGATCGTCAACGGCAACGACGTCCGCGGGGCCGTCTTCGAGAGCAAGTCCGGACGCCAGGCCATCCTGGCTAAGAACGTCGTCGACGCCACCGGCGACGGCGACCTCTTCGCCGCTGCCGGGGGCCGGTACCAACGTCGCTCCCACAACGTCGGGCTCGTTACCCGCGTCGGCAACCTGGATCGAATCGACGGGAAGAGCGCTGCCCAGGTTCCGAAGCCCAAACACTTAGGGCGGCACACTCCCGTGCCCGGTGTGAATTGGGTCAACATGCACGGGCCGGAAGTCGACGGGCTGGACGTCGAAGTGCTTACGCGAATGGAAATGAACCACCGGAAGTTCATCTGGCGAAACATGCAGAAGGTCCGTAGCACGCCCGGCTACGACAAGGTCTACCTCGTCGAAACGGCGCCGCAGTTGGGTGTACGGATCACGCGGGTCCTCAAGGGCTTGAAGACGGTAACGCTTGCCGATCTCCGCGCAGGCAAGAAGTTCCCCGACTCGATCGGCGTCGGCGGGGCGTCCGGCGGCAATCACCAACAGTGGCAGATCCCCTACGGCGCGCTCGTGCCCGAGAAAGTCGATCACCTCCTGGCCGCGGGACGCTGCATCAGTGCCGAGATGCGGATGGCCGATCTGGTCCGGCTGATCCCCAACTGCTTCGTAACCGGTCAGGCCGCGGGCGTTGCCGCGGCGGTCGCGGTTGCCGACGCCTGCCGCCCCCGAGACGTCGACGTGAACAAGGTCCGCAAGATCTTGATCGGGCAGGAGGCCTACCTCGGGTGAGCACGGCGACCGCAGCCAAGATCGATTCGGGAGCCCGCCCGAGCCGGCGACGGCGCAATGTGCGGCGTCTGGTCCGCGGCGTGATGCTCATTGCGGCCGTGCTCCTGCTGTTGTCGGCCTCGAACGAGTCGTCGCCGGCCGTGGTCGTGCCCGCCTTGAGCCCGTTGACGGCAATCGCTTCGCTGCTGACCACGCGGACGTTGCACGCCGTGACGTGGATCGGGCTGTCGGTCGCAGCCGTCGCGCTGATCCGTCGCCGCTGGTTCTGTCGCTGGGTGTGTCCGACCGGTACGTGTGCAGATTGCGCTGCAATGTTGGGCAAGCGACTGCACCGCCGCGCTGCACGGCTGCCTCGACTCGGACAGTGGATCGCGCTGTTGACACTCGGCGGTGCCGCGCTCGGCTACCCGATGCTCCTGTGGCTCGACCCGCTGGCGCTCTTCAGCGGGCTGTTCGGCGTTTTCCATGCCGAAGCGACACCGGCAATCGCCTGGTGCGCAACGGGCATGGCGGCGATCCTGGCGATGAGCCTGATTTGGCCCGGCGCGTGGTGTGCGCGGATCTGTCCGCTCGGTGCGTTGCACGACCTGCTCTCCCGGTTGGCCCGTAGGGTGCGGTTCGCATTCGCCCGGCGGAGTGAGCACAGCGGCGAGAAGCCGGCGGGAAGGTTGTCGCGGCGGATTGTGTTGGGTGCGCTGGCAGGAGCCTTGTGGGCAACCGTTGCGCGACGCGTGCGGGGTGCGGCCGCGCGCCCGTTGCGTCCGCCCGGCGCCGTCGACGAGGCCCGGTTCGTGGGTCTGTGCATCCGTTGCGGAAACTGCCTCCGCGCGTGCCCGACGCACATCATCCGCCCGGACCAAGGCGAACGCGGCATCGCAGGCTTGATGACGCCCGTGCTCGACTTCAGCCACGATTATTGCACCGAGGGTTGTACGCGTTGCACGCACGTCTGTCCCAGCGGTGCATTGGTGCCGCTGGAGCCTGAGGCGAAGCAGCGGACCTCGATCGGACTGCCGCACGTGGACATGAACGTGTGCCTGTTGGGCGACGATCGCGACTGTTCGATGTGCCGGAACTGGTGCCCCTATGGCGCGATCAAGCTGGTGTGGAGCGAAGAAGAGTACACGCTCACTCCACAGGTCGATCTAGACAAATGCCCCGGATGCGGCGCCTGCGAGACCGTCTGCCCGACCACCCCGCAAAAGGCGATCGTGATTCGTCCGGCCCCAAGGGGCCGTCAAGACAGAGAACCGCTACCGCTTCTTCATCGTCACGCCCACACCGGCACCGTCCATCAATAGAAACGACGTCTCGAGCTTCGGGTTCTTCGTGATCGCGTCGACGTACTTCTTGTCGGCCATGCGGGGGCTCATGTTGTGGGCGATGATCAGGCCGCCGGGGCGGATCAGCGGGACCAGCTTGTCGAGATAGTCGATGTAGCCTTCCTTGTCGGCGTCGAGGAAGAGGATGTCGATCGGCTCCTTGTAACGCTTGACCGTTTCGTGGGCGTCGCCGAGGACGATCGTGATTAGCTCGTCGACGCCGGCCTTCTTGAAGTTCTCTGCGGCGATCTTGGCGCGGCCCGGATCGATCTCGTGCGTGTAGAGGTGGCCGCCCGTCTTCCGCAACCCCAACGCGAACCAGACCGCCGATTCGCCGGTCGAGGTGCCGATCTCGACGACGCATTTCGCGCCGGTCGTTTCCGTCAGCATCCGCATCAGGCGTCCGTCCGCCGTGGAGACGTTGCGGTATCGCGGGCCGTTGCGTTGTTCTTCCATGGCGGCCAGGATCTTCTTCTCCTGGTCGTCCACCGGCAGCGGCGGTGCTTTGAACGCTTCGGCGTCCACGCCCATCCCCCCGCGGCCGCCCGGAGGTTGGGCCTGCGCGGTGCTTGCGATCGAGACCAAGATCATCATTGCCGTGGCGGCCAGTGCGACTCGTTTCATTGGATAGCTCCTCATAGGGTACGGAAAACTACGGGACCAAGCCGCGGAAGATCGCTGCCTGCCGGCGCATACATCCCCCGCGGAAACACTCACTTGATTAAACCCCTTTGGGGGACAGAAGTTCCGGTAGAATCCAGGGTCATGCAAATTGTCGATTGGCGATCGAGGGGCAGTCTCTTGTGCCGCCTACGGGGGGTATGTAGTTGCAGAGTGGGTCGAGTATTCCGCGCCGAGAGGATACAATGAGCGTCGCTGTTTGTCGTACGGTTCGAGATCCCTTTGCTATGGAGGAAGTCAACGATGGTTAGAATCGCGTATCCGGTGCTGGTCGTGCTCGTGATGGTGTGTACTGAACTCTGTGGCGCCGATTGGCCCTGCTGGCGAGGCCCGCAGTACGACGGCATCAGCCGTGACACGTCCGTCACCTTGCCCTGGAAGGAAAATCCCAAGGTGCTGTGGGAATCGCCCATCGGCAAGGCCTTCAGCGGCGTGACCGGCGTCGCAGACCGCGTCTATACGTGCGGCACCGAAGACGACAAACAGGTGCTCTTCTGTTTCAACGCAGGCACGGGCGACGTCGTTTGGAAGAAGGCGTTTGCCGAAGGGTTTCGCGAGCGGCTCGGCGGCGACGGCTCGCGAGCAACGCCAACGGTCGACAACGTTACTGGGAGTGACACTGGCAAGGTCTACGTCCTCGGCGGCAAGGGGACGCTCTTGTGCGTCGACGCCAAGACGGGCGACGATGTCTGGTCGAAGAAGTTCGGCGGCGCGCCGAAGTGGATGTACAGCGGGTCGGTGCTTATCGAAGGCGACCTGGCGATCGTTTCCCCCGGCGGTGACGACGGCGGACTGCTGGCGCTCGACAAGGCCGACGGCGAAGTCGTGTGGAAGGGAGGCACCGGCGGCGCCGCCTACGCCACGCCCTATCCGTTCACGTTCGAGGGCGGGCGATACATCGTCGGCTTCCTGGGAAAGAAGGCGATTGCCGTCGACGCCAAGACGGGCCGCGAGGTGTGGAGCATGCCCTGGGAAACAAAGTACGACGTCAACGCGGCCACGCCCATCTTCCACGACGGGCACCTCTTCCTGAGTTCCGGATACGGCCACGGCTGTATCCTCGTGAAGCTCGCCGCCGATGGCGACCGGCTCAGCGGCACGACCGTCTGGGAGAGCAGAGCGATCATGAACAAGTTCCAGACCTGCATTCTGCTCGACGGGAAGCTCTACGGAGCCGACGAACGCAACCTCAAGTGCGTCGATTTCCTCACCGGCAAAGAGGCATGGAGCCTGGACGAGGTGGCCGGAGACGGCACCCGGCACGCAACGCTCGTGCTCTGCGGCGGCCACTTCATCTACTTCAGCGGCAACGGCAAGCTCTCCGTAGCGAAGGCCTCGCCCGAGGGTTTTGAAGCAACCGGCAGCACCGCAGTGCTCAGCGGCCGATGCTGGACCGTTCCCACGTTGCACAACGGCCGGCTCTACGTGCGGAACATGGAGAAGCTGGTCTGCCTTGAACTGGGTGGGTAGAGAGGCCGAGACGAAATCCGGGCATGAGCGAACTCACCGAATCGCCGATTGACCAGAACCCGCCACCGCTGCAATTCAGCCTGCGGTCGATCTTGATCGTGCAGGCGGTGGTGGCGGCGTTTCTGGGCGCGCTGCTGTTGGCCGGCGTGTTCGCCGTGCTGGCAGCGTTCGTGGCCACGCTTATCTTTGCCGCCGTCCGGGCGCGGCCGCAGCGGCTGGCGAGCAAACGGATGATCGTCGATTTGATGGGCGGTGTCGTGCTGCCGTGTCTCTGCCTCTGGTACGATCCGTTCGTGTTTCGCGGCAACACTGGGGGCGTGGTGCCCGCTGCGCTGGCGGCGGTTCCGCTGGCGATCGTGCTACAGATCGTCGTGCTGGCGTTCTGGCTGGTGGCCGGGCCATGGCTGGGCCGGTTCGCCGCCACGGTTGCAGGCGTCCTTTGGTGTGGGGTCATCATGGCCGGGCTGCTGGGAATCGTCTTGCTGCCGATGAGTCTTCTGGGGACACTGCTGGCGGCCGGGGTTGGTTTGCTCGGCTTCGTTCCGTTTCTCACGGCAGTCGTCTTTGCCCGCAACGCAGTCCGGGCCACGCGGCAGGCCCGGAGGACGCTGCCGCAAAGGCTCGGCGTCTGGGTCGTGATCGGCGCCCTGCTGGCAGTGGCCGCTGCGATGCTTATCTCCCGGACGATCGGCCCGGCACTAGGCGACATGTTGCGAGCACTTCCGCAGCCGTTGCCGATACCGCCATTCGATTGATAGATTCGGCGGGTGGCTGGGGCAGAGCGGAGCGCGGATTGCCCGTTCCACACGTTCTGGGGCAGCGCGGCGGTGACTGTGCGAGTATTCAACGTTTTGCGATGCCCCAGGCCGCGTGACTGCGGCAACGTCTTCCCCCCGCTTTGCCCCAGCCCCCCGCCGAGATCGGTGGGCCTCGTACCTCGCCCCAGCCTACCCC
>JABMRB010001412.1 GCA_013202865.1 Candidatus Nealsoniibacteriota bacterium
GGAAGCCTTCTCACTGGCGGTCGACGGTGGCGGGATTGCAATTGATCCCGGTCAAACGCTTTCGGTTGTCAACGACGCCGTGTTCGCCTCCGGCACGACGTTGACCCTGGGCAACGGCGCGACCTTCAGCGCCGGCTCGGGTTCAATTCCAACCATCACCAATCCCGGCAGCATCACGATCGGCGCGACGGGCAGCGGTTTGTCTGCCGCTGGCTACGACGACAGCGTTCCCGTAGCCACGGCTCACGTGCTAACGAAGACGGGCGCGGGTTCTCTTTCGTTTCGCGGCAGCGTGCAAGCCGCACAGACGACGTTCATGATCGAGGAAGGCTCCTTGGCGCTGAAGGGTGCCGGCGATCCGCTCGACGGAATCGGCGCGGTCACGCTCGCCGGCGGCACACTCATGGTCACCGGCGGCACGACTTCGGTTCCCGATCAGTTGGAGGCCAGCATCTTTATCGGCGGTCCGAGAAACGCCGACCTCGTTCGCGGGATCGGCGACGGGACCGGCGAGGGTGGCTTGCTCGGCAAGACGCCTTTGCAGACTTTGCGGATCGCCCAGACGCTCCACATGAATGAGGACATCGATTTCCAGACATTCTTCCCCGCGTTTACCCAGGTCGACGACTACCAGTCCTTGTTCATGGGTGCGTTCACCGCGCCGGAAACCGGCACGTATGAATTCGGTACGCTCCAATCGGACGACGAGGCCGTTATCTACCTCGACCTGAATCAGAACGGCGTCTTCGAGACCGGCGCGGGCGAAGAAATCGTCTACCGCGGTTGTTGCGGCGAGGCCTTCAATACGGTCGATCTGATTATCGGCGAGACGTACGCTTACGCGGCCGCGCACCATGAATATGGTGGCGGCTCGAACATTCGCCCGACGATCCAGTTGCCCGGTGGTGCGCGTATCGACGTCGACCCGGGCGACGGAGCCCAGGCCGGTCTCTGGTCGGTTGTGGGGTACGATTCGATCGTCAGCACGAAGAACATCACGGTCACCGCACCCTCGACGTTGCGGGCCCGGACCGATGGAACGGCCTCGTTCGGAGCCGTGACACTTCAGGACGGTGCCGAGTTGACCACGGACGGCGCGGTCGGTGGCTTCACGTTCACCGGCGGCACGACCATTGTCGCCGACGCCGCCCGTGTCGGATTCAACCCCGTAGTCGATACCGACTACGGCACAATCGCCAATAACTCGACGCGGCCCGAGTTGACCATCGCGAAGGTGGGAGCCGGCACCTGGGTTCTCGACCAACCCGTCGCCGGTGCAACCGGCTACAGCAATGTTGCATGGCAGGTCGAGGGCGGTACTTTGGAACTCCGTGCCAACAACGTACTCGGCGCGCGCCCGATCGCGGTCGTTGGCGGCGCGCTCCGCACGTCCGGAGCCTTTACGATCGGCAGCGCGGCCATCACGCTCGACGGCGGCACATTCGAGGTGATCGGCGAAGAGAGCGATATAGCGAACGTGCTATCTTGGGCCAAGTACGAAGGCGGTAACAGCGCCGCCAACCTGACCGGCATCGACGACTTTATCCTCAACGGCCAAAACGGCGGTCTGTTCGCCCTGACGCCCAGCCAGCAGGGTGCCTGGACCGCCGCTGTCGACGACGACACGGTCACCACCGGCGACAACTATGCCTTCATGTGGTCCGGCAGCTTCACCGCGCCCGTCACCGGCGACTACACTTTCGCGACCCGCGCCGACGACTACGAGGTCCTCTGGATGGATCTTGACCGGAACGGCGATTTCGAAGAGTGGACCGGCGAACAACTGGCCCTGAATATCGATCCGGAACCTTGGGACACGGAACACACGGCGACCGTCACGCTGACCGCCGGTCAGACGTATCCCTTGGCCTTCGCCTACTACGAGAATGGCGGCGGCGAGTATGGTCGACTCTGGATCACGCCTCCCGGTGGTGCCCAGACGTTTGTCAACCCGGGCGACGCGGCCCAAGACGGTTGGTGGGCGGGGCACGGACGCGGGGCGGTCGATGTTTCGGATGCCAGCCTGACAATCGTGTCCGACTCGACGATTCATGCGGTGACCGATATCGGGGCCACCCTGGCCGCGCCGACGTTGGTTGGTGGTATTCTGACCACGACCAGCACACAAGGGAAGATCACTTTCCAGGGCATCAACATTGATCCCAGCGCAACTCGCGTCGGCTTCGATCCTCAAACCGAGACCGACTATGGCACGATCGCCAACAACTCGACGCAACTGTCACTGACGATCGTCAAGGGCGGGCCGAGCACGTGGGTGCTCGACACACCGGTCCAGGGTGCTACCGGCACGGGCAACGTCACTTGGCAGGTCGAGCAAGGCACGCTGCAAGTTACCGGTGCTTCCCCGCTGGGTGGCCGGCCGATCGTGCTTGCCGGCGGTACGCTCGATCTGAAGGGTACCGTGGCTGCGGCCGACCCGGCGGCCGGGCTGGTGGCTTACTATTCGTTCAACAACGCAAGCGACATGGGCCACGACGACTCCGGAAACGGTCTCGACGTAGCCGCAGTGGGCGGGCCAACACAAGCCTTCGGCGGCGCCGCCCTGTTAGACGGTGTGGACGACTACTTCCTGTCAACGGGCGTCAACGGGGTTCCCGGCGCCGTTGGCAACGGCGATCACACGGTCATCGGCTGGGTGAAATCCACGAAGACGGGCTGGCAGACTGCGCTCAGCGCCCATGGCGCCGACGGCAGCAACCGGTTCGTCGCCAGCGACGTGGTCGGCGGTCGCGGACTCTGTGTGCTCGACGCCTTCGACGGTGCCGCCAACGTCTGGAGTTATACGAACATTCCGTTGCACGATGCCCAATGGCACATGATCGGGTGGCAACTCGACTCGGACGGCGACCTTCTCGGTCTGATTCAGGATGGCCAGACTTGGACCGATATGCCCGGCTCTGACAGCGGGGGAGTCGTCACGCGCCCGGACGGTACCACGACAACCGAATTCCCTCCCGACGGAAAGTTCTCCATCGGGCAGGACTGGGACGGTGCTGCCGCCAGTGATTTCTTTGGTGGCCTGATGGACGAAGTCTCCGTCTACGACCGCGTGCTCAGCAGCACGGAGTTGGCCGCCGTCTATGCAGGCGTTTTCCAGGCCGTGGCTATGGATATGTCTACCGTGGACGTTACCGTCACCGAGGACTCCACGCTCAACTTGGACGTTGTCGGCAGCGTGCCGTTTCGCTCTCTGACACTGGAGAACGGAACGTTCAACGTTCAGGGTTTGGCGATGGGTAAGGTCAGTTTCACGGACACGACCTTTGCTGCGGGAGCCCAGCAGTTAGGCGTCAGCACGACGACGCCCACCTACCTGGGTGCGACCACGGCCGACGGCGTCACGCCAACGACGGTCACCAAGACCGGTGCGAGCGATCTGATCATCGACGGACTCGCCACCGGCCTTCAGAGCACAACGTTTGACGTGCAAGAAGGACGGTTGGTCGGTGTCGCAACGGCGGCCAACGGCAATCCCGTGGAAGGGGCCTTGCTGCAGGTGGGCGGCGGTGAGATCGTGCTCGCCGGTCCCACCACCGGCGGCGCCGTTACCTTCGGCAATCAGGTTGAAGTCGTTGGCAACGGCACGTTGACCGCCGGTACCGGCGGCGTCGGTCTGCCCGGTCCTCAGACCGTCACCCTCGGCAACAGCAGCCACGGTTTGAACGTCGCGGATGGTGCCGCCTTGGCGATACGATCCACCGACGATTACACGATGAACGTCGCCGGCAACCTCAGTGGCGATGGCCGCATCAGCGTGGCCGAGGGCACGGTCACCCTCTCCGGCAGCGCCAACACGATCGGATCGATGCAAATCACCGGTGGAACGGTGAGCACCGCCACCAACGATGTGCGTATCACCGACTCGCTGGGAATCGGCGGCGCTTTCTACACCATCAGCGACGGGCAGACGTTTGCGGTCAGCGGCTCGGATCTGGCTACAGGCCGGCTGTTGACCGTCGATGCCGGCACGCTCCAGATCTCCGGGAGTTCATCCGGGGGCGCATCCGAGGGGATGGTCGCCTTCTGGGCGTTTGACGAGGGGCCGGGCAACACCCAAGCCGCAGATTCCGTCGGATCGAACACCGGAACCCTGACGAACATGGACGCGAACACCGCTTGGGTCCCCGGCAAGACGGGTGACGCCGCTGACTACGCCCTGCAATTCGACGGCAGCACCAACCTGGTGGAAGCGCCCTTTGCCGAAGCCCTCAACGGCGAGAGCTTTACGTTCGGTGCCTGGGCCCGGGTCGACGGCGGCAGCAGCCACCGCGCTCTCATCAGTTCGCGAAACGATGGTCCGCAACAGGGCTATATCTGCTACGTCGAGCCCGCCGGAAACCTCGCCTTCTGGACCGGACCCGGTTGGGACAACCTCGGGGGACCGACCCCGGTCGTCGGCGACTGGGTACACGTCACCGGCACGTTCGAGGCCGCCGGCGACGGTACGGGAACCAAGACCCTGTACGTGCATGACGCCGACGGCAATCTGCTCGACAGTCCTACCATTACGCATAGATGCGATCCGAACCCGATGCGGAATTTTCGCATCGGTGCCGGCGCGAATGAAGGGAACCCCAATTACTTCTTCAACGGCCTGATCGACAACGTTTTCATCTACGAGCGGGCCCTTAGTGCCCAGGAAGTGGACTCGATGGTTGACTATACCCCGACGTCGAGTACCGAGCCGCTCGTTCTCTCCGGCACCGATCTGGTGGTGACCGGCAACGCGACGATCAGTTCGCCCTCCGAGACGGTTACGCTCGGCGATCTGACCGCGCAGCCCGGCGTCACCGCGCTGGACTTGGCAGGTGCCAGCTACTCGTTCCAGAACGTCAGCATCGCAGGCAGTGTGACCCTCAACGGCGAAATGTCCGTTCGCGGCGCGCTCGACGTCGGTGACGGCGTCGCCGGTACGGTGACCGTCCGCGGCGACAGCGAACTGGCGTTCGGCTCCGATGCGACCTACAACGCCGAGGTGATCCTGGGTGACGCGCCGACCGCGGCCGCGCCCGACCAGATTGTCCTCGCCGCCAACAGCACCGTGTACCTTGACGGGACACTGGCACCGAAAGCCGTCGGGCGCACCAGCGCCGGTTTCTTCTCGGCGAGCACCATGGTGA
>JABMRB010001413.1 GCA_013202865.1 Candidatus Nealsoniibacteriota bacterium
CCCACGAGGGCAACGTCAAGACCGGGGTCGGTTATGATTTCTGTCTTATCCGAGTCTCACCCGACAACGAAGACGAGGTCTACGTGGTGGCTTTTTCGCTGCTCTGTTCGACCGACGGAGGCAAGACCTTTTCCAATCGGTCCGAACGCGTCATGCCCATGCTTTCGTACAACGCCCGCCGCGATCCTCATTGCGACAATCACGACATGTTCATCGATCCCGACGACGCGGACAGGGTCCTGCTGGGCACCGACGGTGGGCTCTACATATCGCATGACCGAGCCAAGACGTGGTTGCACGTGAATACGCTGCCCATCGCCGAGTTCTATGCCATCTCGGTCGATAGGGGCGAGCCGTACAAAATATGGGGAGGCACGCAGGATAATGGCTTGCTTTACGGCGAGGCAAAACCGATGACCCTTGGCCTGGAACACTGGAAATCACTCGGCGGGGGAGATCAGTACGTCACTCGCGTCGATCCGAACGATCCGGATGTGATCTACCGCGAGGGCATGTTTGGCGCGATGGGGCGAACTAACCTGAAGACGGGCAAGGGCGCCGGTATCCGGCCGGGCCCGCCGCCGGGCGAACCGCGCTTGCGTTTCAACTGGATGACTCCCTTCATCCTGTCGCACTACGACTCGAAAACGCTCTATGCCGGCGCCAACAGGCTCTTCAAGAGCGAAAACCGAGGCGACCAGTGGCAGTGCATCAGCTCCGACCTGACAACCAACCCCGGCCCGGAAAAGCAAGGCAACGTTCCTTACGGAACGATCACCGACGTCTCCGAGTCCCCGCTGAAAAAGGGCCTGCTCTATGCCGGAACGGATGACGGACAGGTCCACGTGACCCGGGACGACGGAGCCAACTGGACAAAGATCAACAAGGGCCTGCCCGACAAATGGGTAACTCGGCTGGTTGCATCGAAATACGACGTGGCCACCGTGTTCGTCTCACTGACCGGATACCGGGAGGATGACTTCGAGAAGTATCTCTACATGTCGACCGATTTCGGAAAGACATGGAAGTCTCTTGCCGGCAACCTGCCTTCGGAATCGATCAATGTTATCCGCGAAGATCCGTTCGACAAGGACATTCTCTACGTGGGCACCGAGCTAGGCGCGTATTGCTCCATCGATCGGGGAAAGACCTGGCATTCACTGTGCAACCACCTGCCGACCACACCGGTGCATGACATCGCGGTTCATCCCCGCGAAGGCGATTTGGTCGTTGGCACTCATGGAAGAAGCGTTTTTGTGCTTGACGCAAAGGAAATCAGGAAAATAAAGGAAGAAGACGCCGGGCGCCAGAACTAGCCGGCCATCGAATCATGAAACTCTCCAGACTCAACCGCGACCTTCACCGCTGGGGGTCGATTTTCGCGCTGTTACCGATGATGATCATCATCGTCTCGGGTGTCGTTCTGCAACTGAAGAAAGAAGTGGCCTACATTCAACCTCCGACCCGGCCGGGAGCCGGTTCGCAGCTTTCGATCGGCTTCGATCGCATCTTGGAGGTGGCAAAAACTGTCCCCGAGGCCGCCGTCACGTCCTGGGATGACGTCGATCGCCTCGACGTGCGGCCGAGCAAAGGTATGGTTAAGGTCCGAGGTAAGAATCGCTGGGAAATACAGATCGACACGCATACGGGCGAGGTCTTGCAGGTGGCCGTTCGCCGCTCCGATTTGATCGAGAGCATTCACGACGGCAGCTACTTCCACGATCGCTTCAAACTCTGGTTGTTTCTCCCGGCGGGCCTGATCCTTGCATCCCTTGTGATAACGGGAGTCTACCTCTTCTTCTTGCCATATCTCGCCAGGCGGCGGCGGCTGAAGAAACGTTAGCCCGGATTATTCATCGTGTGGCTGCATCGCGCCAAGGGTGGATTGCACCCCCGTCTAGGTTTATGCGACCCCCCCGTTAGTGCCCGCTGGCACATGTTCGCCCCATACGCTAGAATTGTTCGGTTCCAGACCGTGGGAAACCACTAAACCAGTAGTCACTGAGAAATCGCCCTAGTCGGGCCGGAGAGACCAGAGGTAGTTATGATTGTTACGACCAACGAACTGTTCAAACAGGCCTACGGCAAGTACGCCGTGGGGGCCTACAACATCAACAACCTGGAGCAGACCGTCGGCCTGTTCCGCGGGAACCTGGGTAAGTCGGGCTCGAACGACGACCCGGTCGATCCGGCCAAGTCGGCCCCGTTCATCGTCCAGATCTCCCGGGGCGCCCGGGGGTACTCCGACAAACGGTTCCTCGAAGCCATGATTCGCACCGCCGGTGAGGTCTTCCCCGAGGTGATCTTCGCGGTCCATCTGGACCACGGCACCGAGGAAGCTTGCTACGACTGTATCGATAGCGGGTTCTACAGCTCGGTGATGATCGACGCCTCGCACCACGACCTCGATGAGAACATCGCGATCACCCGACGCGTCGTCGACCGGGCCCGTGAGAAGGGGATCGTTGTCGAGGCCGAGCTGGGTCAGCTCGGCGGCGTGGAGGAGGATATCGTCGGCAGTGTCTGCCTGACCGAACCCGACCAGGCCGCGGAGTTCGTCGAGCGCAGCGGCTGCGATTCGCTGGCGGTGGCCATTGGCACGTCGCATGGGGCCTACAAGTTTGCGGGCAACCAATCGTTGCACTTCGACGTGCTCGAAGCGATTCAGAAAGTGCTCCCGGACAACTTCCCGATGGTGATGCACGGTTCGAGCAGCGTACCGAAGGCGTGGGTCGACCGGATCAACGCGGCCGGCGGCAATATGCCTGCAACCAGCGGCGTGGCCGAGGATCAGTACCTGCCGGCGGCCAAGATGGGCGTCTGCAAGGTGAACTTCGACACCGACGGGCGACTCGTCTGGTGTGCGATTCACCGCGAGTCGTTCCGCGACACGCCGGAGAATTTCG
>JABMRB010001414.1 GCA_013202865.1 Candidatus Nealsoniibacteriota bacterium
AATTTCCACAATCTGCAGGCAAGCTGGGTAACGCAGGGTCTGGATACCGGTCAAACAGCCCTGCTTTTCGGCGCCAACGACATGGGCAGCCTGATGATCGAGGAGAACGTGGTGGCCGCGGCGGGGACCAGTTTCCGCACCACGGAGACCGAGATTCGCCGCCTGATTTCCCAGTCCGGTTTTGTCCCGCATCGAAGGAACGTCTTCTACGAACTGGTCGACGAGCCGCCGTAAGCTAAGCTACAGTAAGGAGTTTTGTAGATTACCCCCTCGCTGGTGGGCTCCGCCTGGCATCGCGATACCGCGAGGCTTCGCCTCGTCGAAGTGGTAGCTACGCTCGCCAGAGCGTGGTTTTTGAGGATAATTGCCCACGCTCTGGCGAGCGTGGCTACCGGTTAAGGCCATGATCCACGTCCAAGATCTGACAAAGCACTACGCCGATCTGCAACGGGGGCATTTCGTTGCGCTGGGTGGCGTCAGCTTCGACGCCTTGCCCGGCCAGATATACGGTCTGCTGGGTCCCAACGGTGCGGGTAAGACCACGGCGTTGCGGATCCTCAGCACGGTGCTGCGGCCCACGTCGGGCACCGCCACGATCAACGGCTACGACGTGTTGACGCAGCCCTCGGCCGTTCGCCGTCAGATCGGCTTCATGTCGGCCAATACGGCCGTCTACGACCGGATGACGGCCTGGGAGATGGTCGAGCACTTCGGGCGGCTACACGGCATTGCCCGAGAGCCGTTACGCGAGCGCATGGAGCGTCTTTTCGAGCGGTTACAGATGAACGACATTCGCGACCTGCTCGGCGCGAAGATGTCGACCGGCATGAAACAGAAGGTCTCCGTTGCCCGGGCCGTTGTCCACGACCCGCCGGTGCTGATCTTCGACGAAGCCACGGCCGGCCTGGACGTGCTGGTTGCCCGGGCCTTGTTGAACACGATCGCCGAGCTTCGCGATCACGGCAAGTGCATTATCTTCTCGACGCACATTATGCGCGAGGTCGAGAAGCTTTGCGACAACGTAGCGATCCTGCACCGTGGCAAGATTCTGGCCGTGGGGACGCTGCCGGAGCTTCACGGACGGTATGGTGAAGAGGACCTGGAAGAGCTGTTCTTCCGGCTGATTTCGGAGCACGACGAGGCCCATCCGCCGGCGAACGTCGCCTGAGGGGGCTTGTTTAGAACTACAGCGCAAGGTTGCAGAAGTGAAAGGCACCCAAAGCATGGTCACCGCAATACTTACGGAGAGAGGTTGTCAGTTTTCAGTTATCAGTTTTCAGTTTACAGTTCTTGTCCCAGACGGTCATTTCACGGGCGTACGCAAATGGAGATGGGTACGGGACCCCGCTGCTGCCCGGATACACGACCCAGAATCAATGTCTGACAACTGACAACTGATAACTGAAAACTGAAAACTGAAAACCCATTTGCCATCAATGAACCTGACCAACGCCAAGTTGATCTTCACACGCGAGCTTCGCGATCAATTGCGCGACCGGCGAACGTTGTTCATGATCTTCGTGTTGCCGATCCTGCTCTACCCGCTGCTGGGAATGACGTTCTTGCAGATCATGCAGTTCATGAGCGACAAGCCGGTCAGGGTGCTGGTCATCGGTGCAGACAATCTTCCGGAGAAGCCACCGCTGATCGAGAACGGGCGTTTCTCGGCCGCCTTGTTCGACAAAGACAACGAGCGCAGCGCGGAGCTGCTCAAGCTGACCTTCGCCCCCGCCGAACCGCGTAAGGACCTGCCGAACGTGCCGCGCTCCGTCAAGGAGGCCCGGGCGGCCGTCCAGGCGGGGCAGTACGACGCGGCGCTGGTGATTCCCGCCGATTTCGGCAAGCGATTGCTGGAGAGATACATCGAGCGGAAGCCCGACGCCGCGTCGCCTTCCGATCGGCGCACCGCCCGGCCTGCGAAAGTTGACGACGAGATCAGGCCCGACATCATCTACACGACGGCCAACGAGAAATCGGTCACGGCGAATGCCCGGCTTTGCAACGTGTTGGCTCGATGGAAGCAGAAGGTCGTCGAAAGCAACTTGACGGCCGTGAAAGTGCCGACCACGGTCGCCACGCCCTTCGAGTGGAAGCAATCCGACGTGGCCGAGAAGACGGCCTACCAGGGGGCCGCCCTGTGGGCAAAACTGCTGCCGGTCGTGCTGCTGTTGTGGGCGATGACCGGTGCGTTCTATCCGGCCGTCGATCTCTGTGCCGGTGAGAAGGAACGCGGCACGCTGGAGACCCTCTTGAGCAGCCCGGCCGAGCGGAGCGACATCGTGCTCGGCAAACTGGCTACGATCATGGTCTTCAGTATGGTCACCGCCATGTTGAATCTGCTCAGCGTCGGTATGACCGGCTGGCTCCTGTCGAATCACGTACCCATGCTCGGTTCGCCGCCGCCGACGGCACTGCTGTGGCTGGCGATCGCCCTGGTGCCGGTTTCCGCACTGTTCAGCGCCCTGTGCCTGGCCCTGGCGGCCTTCGCCCGCAGCACCAAGGAGGGCCAGTATTACCTGATGCCGCTGCTGCTGGTTACGATGCCGCTGGCGTTGCTGCCGATGGTGCCGCAGGTCGAGTTGAACATGGGTACCAGCCTGATCCCGATCACCGGCGTGGTGCTGCTGTTGCGTACGGTGTTGGAGGGCAGCTATTGGCCGGCGCTGCAATTCCTGCCGATCGTGGCGGCCGTCACACTGCTGGCGTGTCTGCTGGCGATCCGCTGGGCCATCGACCAGTTCAACTCCGAGGCGGTGCTCTTCTCGGAAAGCGAACGACTCGACGTGGGGCTCTGGCTGCGACACCTGATTCGCGACCGGCAGGCGACGCCCACGGTGGCCGCGGCCGTCTTCTGCGGAGCGATCATCCTGATGATCAAATTCATGCTGGAAGTGGCCATGCCCGCCCCGGACGGCCTGTCGGGTATCGCCCTGCTGGTCCGCTCGGTGGTACCGGTCCAGTTGGCGGCCGTCCTCATGCCGGCGTTGCTGATGGCCGTGCTGCTGACCCGAGGCCCCCGCCAAACGTTGCTGCTGAAGCTCCCGCCGTGGAAGACCCTTCCGGCCACCTTGCTGTTGGTTGTCGCGGTACACCCGGTGATGATGGCGTTGCAAACCGTCGTGATGCAACTCTATCCGATCAACGAATCGATCGCAGAGCAGCTCAGCGAACTGTTCAAGAACGACTTTCCGCTCTGGCAACTCCTGTTGTTGATCGCTGTGTTGCCGGCGATCTGCGAAGAACTGGCGTTTCGGGGGTTCATCCTCTCCGGATTCCGGCGGCTCGGGCACAAGTGGCGGGCCGTTATCTACACGGCCGTGATTTTCGGCCTGATCCATGCGATCATTCAGCAACAACTGCTCGCCTTTTTGGTGGGTGTGGTGATCGGCTACATCGCCGTGCAGACCGGCAGTATCCTGCCCTGCATCTTGTTCCACGTTGCTTACAACTCCTTGAATATCTCGCTTACCAAGGTTTCTGCCGAAACGCTTTCCCGCTGGCCGGCACTGGACACGATCATGGACCTGTCGAGCGAGACCGGCCACTCGTACCATTGGTCCGTTGTCGCCGCCGGTTGTATCGTGTCGATGGTCCTCATGTTCTGGTTCAGCCGGCTGCCGTATCAGAAGTCACCTGAAGAAGAACTCCAAGAGGCGATCGACCGCCCGCTCGAAACTTAGAAGTCGTACAGGGATTACTTCCCGATTTAGCTATGAGCTATGAGCTATGAGCTATGAGC
>JABMRB010000140.1 GCA_013202865.1 Candidatus Nealsoniibacteriota bacterium
CACTGCTAAGCCGCAAGCGGCAACAGGTGGTCGAGAAAGTGTTCCCCCATTTTGAACCATGCCGGATTTCCGCACTCTGGCGAGTGCTATTACACGGTCATATCACCGCCAAAGCACTGGACGCTACGACGGGAATCTGTTACGGTGGGCGAACCATGGTCGCTTCCGAACGTTACACACAGAGGATCATTGCCGGATTCGAGCAGGCCGCCGAGGCCAACTGGCAGACGCCCGGCCGCCAGGGCAACGTCGTCGTGCTCAGCGACGACATGGCCGACGAAGTAATGATCACCGGCGACGTTCACGGAAATCAGCGGAATTTCAACCTGATTCGCAAGATCGCCGCGATGAACCGCTTTGGCCGTCGCCACCTCGTATTGCAGGAAGTCTGCCACGGCGGTCCGACCTATCCACAAAACGGCGGGTGCATGTCGCACTCCATGCTGGAAGACGTGGCGGAGTTGAAGGTCAAGTATCCCGACCGGGTCCACTTCATCCTTGGGAACCACGAACTGGCCGAGTTGACCGACTACCCCATCCAGAAGAACAAGCAGATGCTGAATCTGCTCTTTCGGCTCGGCATGCAGCAGATGTACGGCCCGGCCACCGATCGGGTCCGCGAGGCGATGTTTTCGTTCGTTCGCAGTTGTCCCTTGGCGGTGCGGATGCCCGCCGGGATCTTCATCAGCCACAGCATCCCCGAGTTCGTCGACACCCGCGAGTTCGACGCCTCGATCTTCGACCGCAAGATCGAGCAGGCCGAGTACGCCGCGCGCTCTGGCGTCTTTCAGTTGGTGTGGGGCCGTGACTACCGCGAGGTCAACGCCCGGGCGTTCGCCGAACTGGTTGGTGCCAGGGTATTGGTCAACGGGCACGAGCCGTGCCCCGAAGGATTCAGCGTCCCGAACGACGTACAGATCATCCTCGATTGTTGCGCCGACAAGGCGAGCCATCTGCTCTTGTCGACCGGCCGCGAGTGGAGCCACGCCGAGATCGTCGAGCAGATTCGCCCGCTACGGTAGTACCTCGAAGGGTTTTCCGCGGATGTCCGACGATTCACCCCCACCGCCACGGCGCCGGTTTCAGTTTTCTCTGGGATCTCTGTTTGTGGCGATGCTGCTGTGCAGCGTCCTCTCGGCAATCCTGGCCGGGTTGCTATATCCGCAGCGATCCGGCATCTCGTTACCCAGGGGCTCGTTCGTGGTGGCGGCGGCGGCGGCCCCGATGGCCATCATGATCGTCTTGAGCCTGTTTCAAGCCATCGTCCGGCTCTTCAACCGCCGTCGCTAGAGACCGGTTGACACTGGAGAGAAGAAGCGTAAGATAGGGCGGCCTGAAGCACGCGTTTTACAGTAGCGGCGGCACGCGTTTTACAGTAGCGGCGGCACGCGTTTTACAGTGGCTGCGAGGCCCGTCAGAAAGAACTTCGGAGGATGTTACCGATGGCAGACGACCGATCCGGCCAAATCGTCAACGTGATGAAAGAGGAGCGACTTTTCCCGCCGCCTAAGGAGTTTGCCGAGAAGGCGCGGATCGGGTCCGTCGAGCAATACGAGCAACTCTACAACGAGGCCGTCGAAGACATCGAGGCGTTCTGGGACAAGCTGGCCGGCGAGTTGCACTGGTTCAAGCCCTACGACAAAGTGCTCCAGTGGGACGAGCCGTTTGCCAAGTGGTTCGTCGGCGGCCAGACCAACGTTTCCTACAACTGCCTGGACGCCCACCTGGAAACCACGCGACGCGACAAGGCGGCCATCGTCTGGGAAGGTGAGCCGGGTGACACCCGCGTGTTGACCTACGAGGCGTTGCACCACGAAGTTTGCAAGTTTGCCAACGTGCTCAAGAAGTTGGGCGTCGGGCAAGGCGACGTCGTCGCGATCTACATGCCGATGGTGCCCGAGTTGGTCATTGCCATGCTCGCCTGTGCCCGGATCGGTGCGGTCCATTCGATCGTCTTCGGTGGGTTCTCGGCCGAGTCGATTGCCGATCGCAACAACGACGCGTCGACCAAGCTGCAGATCACGGCCGACGGCGGCTGGCGCCGCGGGAAGAAGTTGCCGCTGAAGGCCACGGTCGACGAGGCCTTGGAAAAATCACCCACGGTCGAGAAGTGCGTTGTGCTGCGGCGCGTCGGCTGCGAAGTGCAGATGAAGGAAGGCCGCGACTTCTGGTGGCACGAGTTGATGGAAGACGCCTCGCCCGATTGCCCCGCCGAACCGATCGACAGCGAAGCCCCCCTGTTCATCCTCTATACGAGCGGGTCGACCGGCAAGCCCAAGGGCATCAAGCACACCACCGCCGGCTATAACCTCTACGTCAAGAAGACCGTCGAGTGGGTCTTCGACGTTCGCGACGAGGACGTCTACTGGTGTACGGCCGACATCGGCTGGATCACCGGGCACAGCTACATCGTCTATGGGCCGCTTACCGCCGGGATGACTACGGTGATGTACGAAGGCGCCCCGAACTGGCCCGACGAAGGCCGGTTCTGGGAGATCATCGAGAAGTACAAGGTCAGCATCTTCTACACGGCCCCGACGGCCATCCGCGCGTTCATTAAGTGGGGTGACGAGTGGATCGATAAGCACGATCTCTCCAGTCTGCGGCTGTTGGGCAGCGTCGGCGAAGGCATCAACCCGGAGACCTGGATGTGGTACCACGAGAAGATCGGCGGCGGCCGTTGTCCGATCGTCGATACCTGGTGGCAGACCGAAACCGGCGG
>JABMRB010001415.1 GCA_013202865.1 Candidatus Nealsoniibacteriota bacterium
GCGATACGTGAAACGCGATGGTAAGCAGGTCTGGGCGAAGGAGATGGAAGGAAGGAAGGAAGGGATCGCGCGGCGTCGCTTCGGCGAAGCGAACTGGTCGTCCTCTTCATGCGGCTTGTCTTCGTCCGCGTCATAAGACCTTCCTAATTTTGTCGTCCAAGAAAAAAACAACCCGACGACGAACCGATTGCACATCACGCCAAGACCAAGCGTTTCCGCCTTCTCCTGGTGTCGCCTAAGCGACCGTGATGCGCTGCCTCGTGTTCGTCGTCGGGTTGTTGTTTGGGTGACCTGCGGGCTCCAACTGCGCACTCGCAATCTCCCGAACCCACACAGTTGCGCAGTTGTATGCATTATGCCCGTTTTGCTAGCGGATGTCAAGCACCGAGAGCATCGATTCTGCGCACAACTTTGTCGATATAGCGCAACATGGCTGTGCCCCGCAGAAGAAAGGACAGGCATCTTTCACCCTAATCCTAATGGATCATTGGATAATGTCCGTCCTTTTCTTTCGGATACTGCCCGGGCACCAGGCCCAACGCCATCACCCTGGCCTCGCGGCCGTCGTTGTGCTGGGGAGCCGGCGGCCGCTCGGGATTGGACGCCCCGGCCGTAGCGGGCCGATCCTGGTGGCGGAGCCATTTCAACTTGGCCACCACGTCGTCCAGCGGCTGGCCCTGGATCAATTGCATCACGTAGTAGTGGGTGTCGCCCTGCTGTCCGACGCCGAAGACCGGCACGATGTTGGTATGGTGCAATTGTGCCGCGGAGCGGGCCTCACGCTCGAAGCGGGAGAGCTGTTTCGAGCCGGTGATGAAACCACTCCGCAGCACCTTCAAGGCGACGTGGCGACCCAGCGACTCCTGCTCGGCCTCGTAGACGACGCCCATGCCGCCGCGGCCGATCTGTTCCTTCAGCTTGTAACGGCCGATGACCGCGCCGGGCTGCTCGGTGATGGGGTGATCGATCGTCGGTCCAAGTTCGCTCGTAGCGTAGTCCAGAAAGCTGCCCGGGTCGTCATGCGCTTGGAGGAGCGCCCCGACGCGTTGCCGCAGTTCGGCGTCTGAACCGCATTCTCTATCGAGAAGGGTAGCGCGGTCTTCGGCGTTCTGTTCGGCGGCAGCCAAGAATACGGCCTGGACACGTTTTGGGTCAGTCGGCACGAGAATTCCCTCCAAGGTGGTATACAAGACAATGCGACGTTTTCCGGCCCGGCTGTCGAGAAAAATCGAAAGAATTATCCGCAGGTGCCAAGGGCGTTGCGTAACCAGGCCCGGGCGTACGTCCACTTCTGACGAGCCAGATACACGGTAATGTGGAGCGTTGCGGCCACGTCTTCGTGTCCCAGACCGGCAAAATAGCGGAGTTCTATCACTCTAGCGGCCAAGGAATCCTCCGCCGCCAGCAGAGTCAGGGCATCGTCGAGGGCGACCAGATCGTCGTCCGGCTTCGCGGCCACTTGCTCCGTCATGGGTAGTCGCTGGAACTCACCTCCGTGCTTGACCTTTTGCTTGCGCCGGGCCGTCTCGACCAGAATACGCCGCATCGCCTCGGCCGCAGCAGCAAAGAAATGGCCACGCGAATCCCAGCTTTGGACTTTTTTCGTATCAACCAACCGCACGTACGCCTCGTGAACCAGCCCGGTGGCCTGGAGCGTCTGGCCTGGGTTCTCCTTGGCCATCTTGGCCGCGGCCAGCTTCCGCAGTTCGTCGTAGACCAGAGGCAGGAGTTGTTCGGCGGCCGAGGGATCGCCCTGCTCAATGGCAGATAGGATTCGGGTGACGTCGGTCATGGAGGGGGCCCTGATTGCCAGAGGAGAGCGTCGGAGCCCATCATACGCGGATGGCTCGATCTCCACAATTCGCCGGGGCCGATGGCAGCGGGAACATAGACGGTGATGGATGCCTCGTGGCTGGTTCAACTGTTGCCAGATCGCGCGTCAGAAAACCTTCGGAAACCGGCACGGACAAGTCATTCTGCCTTGCATAGCAGCGATTTCGGCTCCCAAGAGCCATTCTGCCATCCGCGAAATCAAGATGCCACCGGCCCGTGGCGGCGATGGTAGATGACATTTCAACCACAGCAGTAAACCCCAATCCGGGGGGATCGGTTGCCGGGCGGGCAAGGTTCGTTTCCCGCACCGCCAATTCCGCTGGCGAGGCCCGCCGCCCTCGGGTGGATTCGCTAGATACGGCCACTCGGGCGCCAGGCTCGCGCACCTGCGGAACACGCACGTTCTTCGCCTGATTGTCCCGCATCCCGAACGCCTCGACACGGGCCAGACCTCGCAATCCTGGGCCATCTGAAAGAGTTCTGGAATTCCGGCCAGATTCCCGCCACCAGCGCTTGATGTTCTCCGAAATCCATGGCTGTGTGTGTCTGAGCGGGGCAAGACCCCACTAACCGATTCCCATTTCAGAAGGAGCCAAACCATGGCAACCAAGAAGAAGACGGCCAAGAAGCTGAGTCAGATCGAGGCGGCGATAAAGGTCCTGGCGAGGGCCAAAAGGCCGATGAACTGCCGGGAGATGGTCGAGGCGATGGTCGCGAAGCGACTCTGGAAATCGCCAAGCGGCAAGACGCCGCACGCGACTTTGTACGCATCGATCCTGCGCGACATCAAGAAAGGCAAAGACGCCCGGTTCAAGAAGGTTGCCCCCGGTAAGTTCACCCTGGCCAAGACACGAAAGCGCGGTGCGAAATGACCTCGCGCGCAAACACCAACAAGAGAAAGGAGATGCTATGCCCAACAAACTAAAGCCCGCCGTGGGCTATATCCGCATGAGCACGGACCGGCAGGAGGACAGTCCGGCTCGCCAACGACGCGATATCGAAGCCCTTGCTAAGCGCATGGGATTCCGGATCCTTCGATGGTACGAAGACCACGGGCTGACCGGAACGGACTCGGCCAACCGCCCGGAGTTCCAACGACTGTTAGACGACGCGAAGAAGGGGAAGTTCGCGGCCGTCTTGCTGTCCGAGCAGAGCCGCATGTCGCGCGAGGACATTTTCGACGCCATGCTCCATTGGCGACGCCTGCGGGACGCGGGCGTCCGAATCGTCACATGCCAGCGAGGCGAGTTGGATTTCGACAATCTCGGCGGCGTGATTACCGCCATCGTCGACCAGTACGGAGCCCGCCAAGAGTCGATCAAGCTGGCCGAACGCGTGGCAAGTGGCCAACGCAACCGTGCTCTTGCCGGGAAGCGAATCGGCGGCGTCGTCTTCGGATACGACCGCGAGATGATCGATGAGTCGGGAAACGTGGTGAAAGTGGTTCACCTCCACGAGCGGTTTCGGAAACCTCGCAGTTGGGAGTCACGTCTGATCCCCTCGCAGGACGGGACCTCGGTAGAGGCCGTTCAATGGGCATTTGACGCGTTCTGCCGAGGCAAAGGAATCGCCGCGATCGCCGATGAGTTCAACCGCCGCAGGCTGCGAACCACCTTCGGGAATCATTTCACTTGCCAGACAATTCGATCACTCCTGGAGAACCCTGTCTACGTGGGCGTCTTACGGGTTGGCCAAGACAGCTCGCGTTCCAAGTTCGCGACCATCACGGAAGAGCCGATCCTCGTGGAAAACGCTCACGAGCCGCTCGTGTCGATGGCGTTGTTTGAGCGAGCCCAAAAGCTTCTCGCAGATCGGAAAGGCAAAACACCTCACGCCACGACCACCTTCTATATACTCAGCGGAATCGTGCTGTGCGGCCATTGCGGGCAGCGGATGCATGGCGTGCATACCAAGGAACGCAAGGCCGGCGAAAACAGGAAGGAGCAATGGTGGCATCAATGCTCACGCGGTAGCGATGGGTTGTCGCGACGAAGACCGTGCGATGTCTATCCCCGCATTCGTGCTGATCTTCTGGAAACGGCCGTCCTGGACGTCATCCGAACTGAGCTTCTAACGGCCGATGCGGAAGCGAGGATTCGGGATGCCGTCGTTCGGGCGACTCGTCAAGACAAGACGAGCATCTCACGGGAGCAACGCAAGCTGGATGCGTTACGGAAGAAGATCGCACGCGGGACCGAGAATCTTGCGTTGGCCAGCGAGGAGGACTTCGCCGGCATCGCGAAGCTGTTGTCCAAGTGGCGAGAGGAAGAGGCGAAGCTGGCCCTCGGCATCAGCCGGCGTTCGGAGACCGTCGAGGCCGTTCCCGAGGCGATGCGAGTCCTTGCCAATATGACGCTTATTCGGGAGAACTTGGATTTGGCCGACAAGCAGACGCTTCGGATGGCTCTCGCTCAGACGATCGATCATATTGCGGTGTTCAAGCACTCACGCACGTCCGGGGAGGTGGAGTACACGGAAACGACCGCCGACATCCACTTCCACCCGGTGGTCCTGGATGGCAAGTGCATCACGCTTCCGAGCCGCCTCTTCGTTCGGACGCCGTACTGGCAGCAGATCGCCGAAATGGCTCGCCGGATGGACGAACCGTTTCATCTGAAGGACGTTCAGAAACTCATCAATACGCCCGACGCTTCTCATGCCCACTTCCATGTGCGGCGCGCGATGAAGGCCGGGGTCATTCGTCGACTTCCCGGCCCGGCAGCCGGTTGGGTGGCTGCGGGATAATCCCTCGGTTCTTCGCCCTTTTTCGGCCCCTCCGCTCCACTTGAAGTCTGTGTAGGTTTCTCAAAGACGGGCAGCCATCGACAACCTATGGCGAATTCAAGCGAGAAATCCTCAACGAGATCGCCCGCTGTCTGAACATGCCGTTCAACGTGGCCGTCGGCAACAGCTCGGGTTACAACTACGCCTCCGGCCGGCTCGATCACCAGACGTACTACAAATCGATCCGCGTCGATCAGTCTCATATCGACGCCGTCGTGCTCGATCACATCTTGCGGGCCTGGCTCAACGAGGCCGTGCTGGTCTCGGATCTGCTGCCGCTGTGGATGCGCAACAGCCCGGTTCCGGAACATCAATGGTTCTGGAACGGCCAGGAGCATGTCGATCCGGCCAAAGAGGCCAATGCCCAGGCGACGCGTCTTGAGAACCACACAACGACGTTGGCGGTCGAGTACGCCCGGCAAGGCCGCGACTGGGAAGCGGAACTGAGGCAGCGGGCCAAGGAAAAGGCCCTGATGCGTACAGCCGGAAGGGACCGAAAACGTCACCGCGTTGGACACCGAGATTGTCGAGCAGGGTCAGCTTGACCTGATCGCCCGGCAGCGGACCGGCTATGCGGCCGAGATGAAGCGGATCGACGCGATCGAGGAACTCTGCGGCAGCGGCCACCGCAAGATTGCCGCCGAAGCGATCGCCGAGGGCTGGGACATCGTCCGCACGGAACTGGCCGTGTTGCGAGAGGCCCGACCCAAGGCCCCGGCCATCGGCTCGTCTACCCCGCCATGCAGCGCCCAGATCCTCGAGGCGGCCGCCTGCCTGTCGGCCGGGATCGAGGAGGACGGACTGGCCGCGCAGTACGGCGACAAGACCCTCAGTGCCGCCTACCCGATGCGGAACATCGGTCTGAAGGAACTGGTTGCCGAGTGCGCCCGGCTGGAAGGGCACGATGTGCCGCGGGTCTTCGGCGACGGGACGGCAACGATCCGGGCCGGGTTCTCGACGCTGTCGCTCTCGGGCATCCTTGAAAACGTGATGAACAAGACGATGCTGGCCGCCTACCGGGCCACACCGATCGCGGCGTTTCAGCTTTGTGCGATCGGATCGGTGAGCGACTTCAAGGAGGTCACTCGCTACCGGCTGCTGGGCACGGGCGGCTTCGAGCAGGTGGCCCCCGACGGGGAGCTGAAGCACGGCAAGCTGTCCGACCAGAAGTTCACCAACAAGGCGGAGACCTACGGCCAGATCCTGATGCTCACCCGCCGAGATGTCATCAACGACGACCTGAATGCCTTCATGGAGATCCCCCGTCAGATGGGACGCAGCGGGGCCGAGTCGATCGACGACCTGTTCTTCACGCTGTTATTGTCCAACCCGGGCAACTTCTTCAGCGCCGGTAACAACAACTACCTGACCGGGGCAAGTACGGCCTTCGGGCCCGACGCGTTGACCACCGCACGGACCCTGTTCCGCAAGCAGAAGGCGGGACCGGGCACCAAGGCCAAGGACCAGAAGCCGATCAATGTTCGGCCGGAAACGCTCGTCGTGCCGGTGGAGTTGGAAACCGACGCCGAGCTGCTGATGGGCGCGGCCCAGATCATGATCGACGGGTCCACCAGCGAGACGAAGATCCCCATGGACAACCCGCGCCGGCACAAGTACAAGGTCGTCTCGATGCCGCATCTTTCGGACAGCTACTACAGCGGGTCCAGCGGCAAGGCCTGGTACCTGTTCGCCGATCCGAAGGTGATCCCGGCGTTCGAGATCGTGTTCCTCAACGGCCGCCGGGTGCCGATCGTCGAGCGGATCGAGGCCCCGGCCAACATGCTGGGCATGGGATTTAGGGGATTTTTACATGCGGGAATTAAGGAGCAGGACTCGCGCGGTGCGGTCAAGGTCAAGGGCGAGGCCTGAGAATAGTCGGCCGATTGCCTGATCCACAAAGTAAAACTGCAGATTCAACAAACACAAGGAGAACGTGATGCCGTTGGCGGAATTCGTCCAAGAGGGTAGTGCGATCGACTACACGCCCGGCGCCGACGTGTCGGCCGGCGACGTGGTCGTGCAAAACGATCTGGTCGGTGTGGCCAAACGGGACCTGCCGGCCAACATCCTGGGCGCACTGGCCGTTGTCGGCCTGTTCGACTTCCCTAAGGCGGCCAGCGACGGAACCGACTTCCTGGTCGGTGAGGCGGCCTACTGGGATGCGGGCAACGAGCGGGCCAGCACTGACGACAGCGGCGGCACGCGTCCGTTTCTGGGGAAGGCCGCGCAGTCGGCGGTCGACGATGACGACGTGGTTCGCCTGCGACTGAGTCCCGACATCGCCCCGCCGAGCAACTCGTCGCCCAGCAGTTCGGGTACGTAGCGATGACCAATGCCCTGGCCAAGGCATCCGAGTGGCTTTCCCGCATGCGACGGGCGCATGCGGCCACACCGATTGTGTACCGCCGCGACCAACAAACCGTCGAGATCGACGCGCAGAAGCTGAGTGTGGCCGTCGAGCTCGACCGGGGCGATGGTGTGACGGTCGAGGCCCAGCGGACCGATTGGATTGTGGCCATCGAGAATCTGATTCTCGATGGCCAGCCGGTAACACCGCTTGAAGGCGATCGGATCGAACAGCAGATGGGCACCAAGACGTTCGTCTACGAGGTGATACCGCTGGGGACCGACTCGCACTGCCGGCCGGCCGGTCCCTACGGCCACGACTGGCGAATCCACAGCAAGCTGGTGGAGGTGCAATGACCTGCTTGGCAGCGAACATAGCCGACGCGGTAGTAGCCGAACTCAACGCCGGGGGCTTCACCGCATACTCGGACACGCCGACTGCGGGTGTCGACCGTCACCGAGGTCATGAGCGACGACGTGACTGTCGGCGGCCAAGCCACCAGCAGCAGTTCTTCGGGCACGCCCGAACCGACCGGCGGGGCAGGCGACCCGCTGCCGGAGCAGGACGATCCGCTGTCGGCCGGCAAGCAGGTCCCTGTCGACACGAACTTTGATGGCGACAAGCTCGATATGATCTTGCTGGTCAGCTCGAAGCGATCGCACTTCGATTTCCAGGACACGCTCGGGGCAAATCTGGAGGTCGGTGAACTGACGGCCAACGAACCGTGGCAGTGGATCTCCGGCGTCGGTGTGGCCAACCCGCTGGCCGGCAGCCCGGTCGACCAGTTGCGACTCTCCAACGGCGATTCTTCGGGCCAGGCCACCGTGAAGCTGGCCCTGATCTACAACAGCGATCAATAGAAGGGATGAGGGACGAGGGGCGAGGGACGAGTGTTCGTTCTTTGTGCCTTGATCCCCAATCCCTAACCTTCAACCCCCAATGCCTTCCCCATGAAACAGTTCAAAGATGCCAAAGGCGATACCTGGTCCGTGATCGTCAACGGCGGGACGATCAAGCGGGCCATGGATTTGTTGAACATCGATCTGGGCGATCCGCTGGCCGGCAAGCCGCCGCTGTTGACGCGAATCGACACAGAGATCCTCCTGTTGATCGATCTGCTGTTCGTTGTCTGCCTGCCGCAGGCCGACCAGCGTGAAATCAAGGACGCCGAGTTCGCCGAACGGCTCGAAGGCGATGCCCTCTACGCGGCCCACGAAGCGTTGCTGGAGGCATTGGCCGATGTTTTCCAGAAACTCCGCCGGACGCACATAGTCCGCGCACTTCAGAAGCAGCGCGAGGTAGTGGCCCGGGCCGTGCGACTGGCGGACGAGACGATCGACAGCGACGCGTTCGACGCGAAGATCGACGCCGAGATGGAGGAACTTGGCGACTCCTTTGCGAGCTTGCTGCAATTGCCGGAGTCGACCCCGAGCGATAACCTCCGCCCGGTTGGTGAAGTGCTCTCTGAGATCGGACGCAAGATGGCCGAGATGGGCTCCGGCGAACGTCTCGGGCTGATGAACACGTTGTTCGGACAGCGAGCGGCCGCCTCGGCGGTGAAGATCGCCACGACCGACTTCGATCAACTCTCCGAGGCGATCGACGCGGCCGACGGTGTAGCGGCACGTACGGCCCAGACAATGGACTCGGGCCTGGGCGGCCGTCGAGGGCGTGATAATTGCCGTGGGCGAGGCATTGGCCGGGGTGCTATCCCGGGTTCTGTCGGCGGCGCCCAGACCGAATGTTGGGCCACGGTCAAGCTGTGGCGGCAGGCCGGCTGGGACGTTCATCTGGTTCCCACCTGGGGGCGCGATGACACGTTTGAAAATCGGCTCGATGAAATCGGCTGCACGACGCATCACGTCGGACCGGCCGACCTGGAGTCGGTCCCCGGTCTGGCCGGCTCGGTGGCCGTTGGTTTCTGCAACCATCACTTCTTCGACCACGACGGTACGATGCACGCCGTCTATCACGCCAGCCCCCACCAGGTGCTTCGCCTGAGCGGCTCGCGGACCGAACTGCTGCCGCCGACCGGCGATGCCCTGGTCGGCTGCCGGTGGGGCGTGGCACGCGGTGGGGCGCCGCCCGTGTTGGTCGGTGACCAGTGGTATCACTGGTTCCACGCCACCACGTGGCTGCCGGACATCCACTCGGTCTACCTGCTGGGGCTGTATACGTTCGACGCCAAGCCGCCGTTTCGGGTGCGGCGAACCTGTCCCATGCCGCTCTATGCGGTCGACGGCAAACGGCCTGACCTGGGAACACCGTTCTGTGTGTTCCCGTGTGGTGCGGTATTCGAGAACGGTCGCTGGTTGCTGTCGATGGGGCTCTGGGACGATCGTATCCGCCTGCTGGAGATTGCGGCCGACGAGGTCGAGCAGCGACTGGCACCGGTCAATTCGCCCGACGCGAGGATGGTTGAGATGGTTGCTTCCGACGGCGAAATGGACACTTTCTGGCGCGGCTGGTCGAGATTGCCCGGCTGGTGTGACCGGGCCAAGGCGGGGTGGTTGATGGCAGCAGTTGCCCAGCTTGCCGAGCAGAATCCGGACTTTGTCGGTCTGGAAATCGGTGTATTCGGCGGCCGGTCGCTGGCGCCGGTCGCGGCCGCACTCGGCAAACACGGGCAGGCCTTGCTGGTCGGTGTCGATGCCTGGTCGGCGCCGGTGGCCATCAACGGACTGGACGGGGCTGAGCATGTGCGATTCTGGGGCCAGCAGGGGATGCTCGATGACGCTTTCGGCCGCTGCCGGCAGTTCGTCGAACGGCACGGGTTGTCGCGGTCGTGCCTCTTGTTGCCGGTCACCTCGACACGGGCTGCGGAGTTGATCGCCGGGGCGATCGACTACCTGCATATCGACGGCAGTCACGGCAACGGCGCGGCTCATGACGCGACCCTCTGGGTTCCCCGCGTACGGCCCGGCGGGCTTATTGTCGTCGACGATACCGACGGCCAGAGATGGCCCGGCGTGCAGGAAGCGGTGGCGGTCGTGCGGCAGTCGTCCGAACTGGTCCATGATGGGGGCGACTGGCAGGCTTGGCGGAAACGAGGTGCATAATGAAATGCTCTGCCGTGTTGTTGAATTGGAAACGCCCGCAAAACATCGAGAGAATCGTCGCCGGGCTGAACACCGGTGGTTTGGTCGATGAGATCATTGTCTTCGACAACAACCCGGCCGGTGAGCTGCCTTCGCTGCACGGTTGCACGCTCGTCCAGGCCGATCGGGACCTGGGACTCTACACGCGTTTCGCGGCCGGGTGTCTGGCTCGCAACGAGGCTGTGCTTTGGCAAGACGACGATCTGCTCTTGCCGCCGGAGACGTTGCGTACTCTCTTGGACGCCTGGTCGTCCGAGCCGGACATATTGCATGGTATCTTCGGTCGTGCCCCGAAGCTCGACGGCAGCTACGCCCAGACATTGACCGGTCCGGCAGAGGCCCCCGTCGTATTGACTCGCGTATTGGTCGGGCACCGGCGGTATTGCGCTGAGTTCCTGAAGTATGCCTGCCACTTCACAGAGATCCAGCGAGACAGCCGACCTCTTGGCAACGGCGAGGACATCATTTTCAGTTACGTCGCGCGGCGTCTAGTGGGGCGTTTGCATCGATTGCATCGTTTGCCAGTGTGTGAATTGCCGGCACCGCACGCGATTCACGGACGCGAGCGCAACCATTATTCCCATCGCAACCGTTTGCTGCGGGCCTGTGAAGCTTGGCTTAAGGAGAACGAGTCATGAAGATAGCATGCATCTGTTGTACGTACAATCGTCCGCAACAATTGGCCGAGGCGATCGAGTCCTTTCAGCGGCAGACGTATCCGTTAAAAAAGCGGGAGTTGATCGTGCTGGATGACGCGGGCCAGTACGACGAACAGACCGGTCCCGGCTGGTGGCTCTTGTCGGTCGGCAAGCGATTCAGAACACTTGGCGAGAAGCGTAACGTCACGGCCGCGTTGGCCTCGGCCGACGTGGATGCGTATGCAGTGTGGGATGATGACGACATCTACCTGCCATGGCACTTGGAGGCGATGGCTCGCGTTTTCGAGTCGGGTGTGCCATGGTCGCTGCCGGATGAGGTCTGGATCGATCGGCGAGCATCGCTTGAGCGGAAGCGGACGGGTGGGTTGTTTCACGGCTCCTGGGGATTCACGCGCGAGACGTTCCTGTCCGTCGGCGGTTACCCGCCGATGCAGTCGGGGCAAGATCAGGCGTTGGCAGCGAGATTCAGGAAGGCCGGCGTTCAAGTGGTGTCACCGGATGGGTTACCGTCGTACATCTACCGCTGGTTTACCTACGAGAATGCCCGGCACATTTCGTCTTTGGGAAAAGACGGATACGAGCAACGGGGGCAAGAGCCGATCGTGCGACGGGAGGTGATGGTGCCGGAGTGGGGGCGGGATTGGGAGGAAATGGTGGGGAAGGTTGATGTGGCGAGATAGGGCTGTCAACGATCACTTTGAGCAGTCTGGCGTCGACGCCCGGATCAGATTAGAATGAGATTCTGTCGATGAAGTTCGTTGAGAAACACTGACCTTCCGTCGCGAGCGCAGACACCTATGACTTCAGATCTTTTGGCAACGGCACGCGCCTATCACGAGGCTGGGAATCTCGGGGGGGCGGAAGAATTGTATCGGCGGATTCTGGCCACGGAGCCTCGCCATGCTGATGCGTTGCACCTGCTCGGGCCTGGCGCAGCTTCAGGGCGGGAACCCGCAGGCGGCCGTTGAGCACATCGAGCAGGCCGTCGAACAAGACTGGTCGCGTGCTGAGTACCACGGCCATTTGGGCATCGCGCTGGCCGGCGTCGAACAGCGGCAGCGGGCGGCCGAATGCCTGTACGAGGCGATTCGTCTCGATCCGCGGCAGTGGGACGCCCGATACAACCTGGGCAACCTGCTCCGCTTGCTCGGCAAGTTGGACGAGGCGGTCGAGCAGTATCAAGTTGCTCTGAAAGCCCGACCCGATTCGGCCGAGACGCACTACAATCTGGCCAATACGCTGCGGGACCTCGGCCGGCTCGACGAGGCCGCCGTCGGCTACCGACAAGCGTTGCAATGGAAGCCCAACTATCTGAAGGCCTGCACGAACTTGGGGAACGTGTTGCGGGATCAGCGGAAGTTCGACGAGGCCGAGCATTGCCATCGTCAGGCACTGCGGATCAAGCCGGATTATGCCTCGGCGCATCATAACCTGGGAAGAACGCTGACCGAACTGGGCCGGCTCGACGAGGCCATGGAGGTGCTTGCCGTGGCCGCCGCGGCCGATGAGGGCCTGATCGAGGCATAAGTCAAACTGAGCGACAAGCTCCGACGGGACGGACGCTTCGACGAGGCGATCGCTTGTGCGCGAAACGCCGTCAAGTTGAAGTCGGGCGCGGCCGTCGCACACAACAACCTGGGACTGGCCCTGACGTCGAAAGGTGAGTTGGCCGAAGCGGCGGACAGCTTTCGGGAGGCCCTGCGAATCCAGCCCGATTTCGCCGAAGCGCACGTCAACCTGGCGGTCGCCCTGGAGTATCTGGAGCGTTCCGCCGAAGCGCTCAAGCACGTGGAAACGGCCTTGTTGATCAGGCCGACCTTCGCGGTGGCCCATTTGAATCGGGCGATCAACTGGCCGACCACCGGGGATTCAAGGTGGGGATCGGCTGGCAGGGCAGTTTGAAGTACGCCGGGGACGCCTATCGCTCGATTCCGTTGCGGCACTTCGCGCCGCTGGGCGGCGTCCGGGGCGTCGAGTTGTTCAGCCTGCAGAAGAATGCGGGACGCGAACAGATTGCCGAGCTTTCCGACGATTTCTCCGTAACCGACTTCGGGCCGGAACTCGACGACCAGTCGGGGCCGTTCATGGATACGGCCGCCATCATGCAGAACCTCGATCTGATCGTTACTTCGGATACGGCGATTGCTCATTTGGCCGGCGCGATGGGATTGCCGGCCTGGGTGGCACTGGGCAGCGTGGCCGACTGGCGATGGCTGGAACAACGCGAGGACTGCCCCTGGTATCCAACGATGCGGCTGTTCCGCCAGTCGTGCGCGGGCCAGTGGGACACACTGCTGGAGCGCATCGCCGACGAACTTCGCGAGGTCGTGGCCGGGGATCGGTCGAAGCTGGGTCCCGAGTCAGCGATGGTTCCTGCGGCGATTCACGTGCCCGTCGCGGCCGGCGAGTTGCTCGACAAGATCACGATCCTGCAGATCAAATCGAAGCGGATCTCCGACGAAAACCGCTTGGCCAACGTGCGGCGCGAACTGAACGAACTCTCCGCCGTGTACGATCGCACCGTGGTGCCGTCGGCCGAGTTGACGGCGTTTGGCGAAGAACTCCGCACGATCAACGCCGAACTGTGGGACATCGAGGACGAGATTCGTCGATGCGAGGCCCGTAAGGAGTTTGCCGACCGGTTCGTGGAGCTTGCCTGGGCCGTCTATCGCACCAACGACCGCCGTGCCGCGGTGAAGCGGCAAATCGACGTGCTGACCGGATCGAAGCTGGTCGAAGAGAAGCAGTACGAATCGTACGAGTAGTACTCCGTCGCGAGTAGGATGGAGAGTTGGGTGGCTGGGGCAAAGCGAAGCGGTGCCCCAGAGCCTCAAAACTGGGGCTTCACTTCGTTCAGCCACCCGACGCGGTGCATGCTCCGTTATCGGCGCGACGAGAACCGCCGCGCTTGGGCGGCAATGTCCACGCCC
>JABMRB010001416.1 GCA_013202865.1 Candidatus Nealsoniibacteriota bacterium
GCTATGAGCTATGAGCTATGAGCTATGAGCAGTGAGAAAGCCCGCAGCTCAAGGCTCAAAGCTCAAGGCTCAAAGCCCAAAGCCCAAGAACTGAATCGGGAAGTTATTCCTGTACGAGTTCTAAGACTCCTGAAGAACCAAGAAAAGGAGAAGAAATGAAGAAAACCAGAAGTCTATTGTTTCTATTGGCAGTGATGTTGTTGGCAGGGGTTGTCCGTGGCGCTGAAGCCCAAACGCAGACGCTGGAGTTGGCATCTCCGTTTACAGACCGTGCCGTACTGCAGCGTGCCATGCCGGTCCCGGTATGGGGTTGGGCCAAGCCCGGCTCTACCGTGACGGTGACCTTTGCCGGGCAGGAGAAGACTGCCAGGTCCGACGCACAGGGCAAGTGGAAGCTCGAGTTGGAGCCGCTCAACGCCGCCTTGGAAGGACGTGATCTGGCGGTGACGGCTTCCGACGGCGAATCCCTGACACTGAAAGACATTCTCGTCGGTGAGGTCTGGTTCTCCTCCGGCCAGTCGAATATGGATTGGGTTGCCGGCAAGAGCATGTGTCGAGATCTGGCCAATCAATTGCAGAGGTCCACGGAAGAACTCCCGGTTCGCGAATACAATGCCGATATGGGTTCGGCCTTGTTTCTCCGCAGTCGTGTAACCTCGGCCGACGGCTGGAAAAGTTCCCGACATGCCGGGGCGTTCTCCGCGCTCTCTCTTGCCTTCGCCTGGCAGCTTTACGAGGAGTTGAAGGTTCCGATCGGTATTCTCCGCAGCACACACGGTGCGACCCCAATCGAAACCTGGACGGCCTACGAAGGCTATGCATCCCACCCTAAGCTGCAAGATATTGCCGCCAAGATCAGACAGAGCAACCCCACCACGGCCGAGAGTACACGAGCCCATGCAAAGTTCTACGATGATCTGAAGAACTGGCAGATAGAGAGTGAGAAGCTCATCAACCGCGGCGGCCTTGCATTGCCCCGACCGCTTCTGCCGGGCATCAGCGACGAGTGGAAGGGCGCCACGCGCATGTACAACTTCAAGATCGCACCACTGGTCCCCTACGCGATTCGCGGTGCTATCTGGTGCCAGGGAACCAGCAACGGTGATGACGGCAAGATCTATGCCGCCAAGATGGAGGCGTTGGTCAACGGCTGGCGTGAGAATTGGGGCCGCCCCGATCTTCCCTTCTACTTCACCCAACAGCAAAGCTATGGCGAGCCGAATCCCGACAATGTCGGCTTTGCCGATCTTCGCGAGGCCCAGACCTTGTTCTTCATGGGCGCAAAGAACGTCGGTATGGTGCCCCAGCACGACCTCAATTCTGCGCGCCCCACGGGAATTCACTATTTCAACAAACTCGACCCCGGCAAACGCCTCGCCCGTTGGGCACTGGCCCATCAGTACGGCAAAGATATCACCTACACGGGCCCCCTTTACAAATCACACCGCATCGAAGGCAACAAGGTTCGTGTGCAGTTTGAACAACGCGGCCCTGGCGGCGGCCTGATGGTTGCAAGCAAAGGCATGCAGGCCGACTATCTTAAAGATCCCTCCGCCTACGTCGAACCGGCCAAAGAGACCAAGGGCGAGAAACTGAAACACTTCCGACTTGCCAGTAAGGACCGAGTGTGGCATGCCGCCGATGCGGTGATCGAAGGCGGCGAAGTCGTCGTCACCTCGAAGGCCGTTCCGGAGCCGGTCGGTGTGCAATACGCATACAGCGCGACCCCGATGGGTGCGAACCTTTACAATCGGGCCGGACTACCGGCCATTGCCTTTGCCTATTTCGACGGCAAGCAGCTTTTCAAGGAAGATGATCCCGCCATCGTCGCGGCCGCAAAGGCCGAAGCCGAAAGGAGATGGGGTAAAAAGGCTTATTTGCAGGTTTCGTCGATCTTTCGTGATCACGCGGTCATCCAACGCGATCTCCCCGTTCCCGTTTGGGGGCACGGTATTCCCGGTACCGAGATCACCGTCGTCTTTGGTGGTCAGAGCAAGAAAACCGTTGTTGGCGAGTACGAGAAGTGGCTTGTCACGCTCGACCCCATGCCCGCTTCCAGCAAAGGGCGCGATCTCACGATTATCTGCAGCGATGGTGTGACGAAAACGATCAAAGACATCGTTGTCGGTGAAGTCTGGATACTGACAGGCACGCCAAGTATCGCCAGCGAACTCGTGCTTTCAAGAGATCCAGAAGTCAAGCCGCCTAAGGCGATGCCTCTGTTGCGTGAGTTTAGAATAAAGACCAAGGCGCGTCGCTTTGCAACGCCCAGGAAGCGGCACTTGGAGATCGGCGGAGATTTCAAGTACCAGGCGTTCTGGCGGCCTGCAACTCTGGCCGAGCCGAATCTCGATACCACGATGGCGGCCTACCATTTCGCCTCTGAGATCCAGAAGGCGAATGTCCCGATCGGCATTATCTCGCTGGGCGCGGAAAACCCGCCGCTTACCTGGATGTCGTACGAGAGTCTGCAGACGGCTGCCGGTTTCGAGAAAGAACGCGACGAACTCAATCTCGTCTATCCCAACACCGATTCATGCAAGTCGGCGGTCGTCGAGTACATCGAAACCGTCAAGCGGTACAATCGCGATGTGGCTGCACTGCTAAGAGCCGGCAAGGACTTACCGGAGGAACTGGCATCAAGACCGCCGCCTTTCCCTCAGCCATATTACAACCAATGGGCGAGTCGAACCGAGACGGCAACCCATACCTACAATTTCTGCGTCAGTCCCCTGACTCCATTTGCCGTCCGCGGCGTGGTATGGATACCGGGCAAGGACAACATCAGCGAAGATGTCTCGCGGTACGCCGCCGCCCTAACAGCATACGCCGCCAGCTTGGCTGAGACCTACGGCCAGGATGCGGTCGCATTTGTCTACGCCCAGCCGACGGCCGAACTGGTGCCCGGTATTACCAAACCGGAGATCAAAAGCGGCAAGAGCGTTGACTTTAGTGCATGGCCAAAGAGTCTCCGGGAGATCGCCACCCGGCTCGGTGCATTGGCGGCCGAGAAGTAAGATTGGCCGAACACCGCCATCGACACAAGCAACAAGAACGGAGTACAAGCATGATCCAGAAGACGTCACGTCATCACCTCGTGATGACAATTCTCGCGTTTGCAGTGATGCTGCCCCTCTTTTGCCAGACCAATGCGAGGGCCGACGGCATCCTCTTCCATGATAAGCCGGCGACCAACTGGGAGAAGGAAGCACTGCCGCTGGGCAACGGACGCCTGGGCTGCATGGTCTTAGGCGGCGTTGAAGAAGAACGGATTCAGTTCAACGTGGACAGCCTCTGGACGGGAGACGAGAACCTGCCCGGAGACTATCAAGCACCTGGCATGGGGCTGTATCAGAACTTCGGAAATCTGTACCTGGCCCTCAATGCCAAGGGCCCGGCGACGAAGTATCGGCGCGAACTGAATATCTCCAGGGCCGTGTGTCGCGTTGCCTATCAGCAGGATGGTACGGAGTTCGTGCGCGAGACCTTCTGCAGTTACCCCGATCAGGTCATGGTCTCCCGGATGACGGCAAACGCAAAGGGCAGATATTCCGGGCACATCAGGCTCGCGGGCGCGCATGGCGAAAAGACGTCCGCCGGGTCCAACCGCCTCACCTTTGCCGGCACGCTCACCAATGGATTGGAGTACGAGGCACAGGTCCTCGTTGTGGTCGAGGGCGGAAAGGTCCAGCCGGAAGGAGACACGCTAGTTTTCAGCGGGTGCGACAGCCTGACCGTTACCCTTGCGGCCGGCACGAGCTACGTGATGGACTACGCCAGGAAGTGGCAGGGCGAGCACCCCCATGCGCTCGTGACCAGGCAGGCGGACATGGCAGCCAAGCAATCCTATCAAAAGCTGCTAACGGCGCACGTTGAAGATCACCAGTCGCTGTACAACCGTGTGGCGATCGACTTTGGCAAGACCGAAGACGCCCAGCTTGCGTTGCCGATAGACCGGCGGCTTGAAGCAATCCGCGCAGGAAAGGCGGATCCGGATCTGGATGAGCTCCTGTTTCAGTATGGTCGCTATTTGTTGATCGCCTGTTCGAGGCCCGGATCGCTGCCGGCCAATCTGCAGGGCCTGTGGAACGATCGAAACAACCCGCCCTGGCATGCGGATTACCACAGCAACATCAACGTGCAGATGAACTACTGGCTCGCGGAATCGGCCAATCTGGCCGAGTGCCATAGGCCTCTTTTCGATCTACTGACGGCGTCGCTGGTGCCGTTTCGTAAGGCCACGAAGCTGGCCTACGGCGACAAGATTCGGGGGTTCACCATACGCACGTCCCATAACCCGTTCGGCGGCATGGGTTGGAAATGGAACATCCCTGCCAGCGCCTGGTATGCCCAGCATTTCTGGGAACATTATGCGTTTGGACGGGATAAGAAATACCTCGAGACGGTGGCTTATCCGTATCTCAAGGAAGTATGCCAGTACTGGGAGGATCACTTGAAGACGCTCCCGGACGGCCGGCTCGTCGCGCCGAATGGCTGGTCACCGGAGCATGGCCCGACGGAGGACGGCGTCTCGTACGATCAGCAGATTATCTGGGATCTGTTTTCCAATACGATTGAAGCGGCAGAGGAATTGGGTGTGGACGAAGATTACCGCAAGAAGCTCTCCGCAATGCGAGACAAGTTGGTGGGCCCGAAGATCGGCAAGTGGGGGCAGCTTCAGGAATGGATGGTGGATCGGGACGATCCCAAAGATCAGCACCGGCATATTTCTCACATGTTCGCCGTGTATCCGGGTCGTCAGATATCGTTGAGCAAGACACCCGAGCTGGCAAGAGCAGCGGCCGTGTCGCTCGACGCGCGCGGCGTCGGCACCGTAGTCGGTTGGGCCAACGCCTGGAAGACGGCCCTCTGGGCTCGACTGTTGGATGCAGAGAATGCCTACGCATATTATCATAAAGAAGTCTCTGCCAATGCGTATCCAAACCTTTGGAATGGATGCTGGCCGGGTCGCGTTTTCCAGATCGATGGGAACTTCGGCATTACCGCCGGAGCGATCGAGATGCTGCTCCAGTCCCATGCGGGCGAGATTCACTTGCTGCCGGCCTTGCCGAAAGCCTGGGCGACCGGATCGGTCAAAGGCCTGCGCGCACGCGGCGGATTCGAAGTTGATATGCAGTGGAAGGCCGGAAAGTTGTCCGCCGCCACCATTCGCTCGGAGAAAGGTAACGTCTGCCGCCTTCACACGAGTGTCCCTGTCGCGGTCAGAAACCGCGGCAAGACGATCGCAACGAATGAGATCGAAAAGGGCATCATTACGTTCCCGACAGAAGAGGCTCAAGAGTACTCGATCGTTCGGGAAGACGTCGAGCCCGCGCCGGAGGAGCCGGCCACCGGGTCTGCTCCCGAGTCTGCCCGCAAGAACTTAAAGCTCCCGGGCTTGGTCGTCAACTTTCAGAAGCGGTGTGTCGACGTCGAGAGTTCCATCTGCCTTGATGAAGGGATGCTCGAGTTGATCGCTTGCACGAAGGGAAGCAAGGAGCACGAGTCGATCGTCGCGATCGAGGCCAGGCCCATGCACCTCCACACGGCGCTGCTGCTGCTCGGCGCCAAATCGGGTAATCCCGCGATGCGGCAGCCCGTCGACGAAGAGGGAACACGGTGGATCGACGTCCCGCCCAAGGGCAGTCCGGTGGACGTCTACCTTGTGTTCAAGAATAGAGAGGGCAAGATGGTCGAGCACCCCATCGGCGATTTCGTCGGCCGGACCGAGAACGGGGCCGATCAGCAGCCTGTCGCTGACGGGAATGGCGCTGACGACGACAACGAATTCCCCCACACCTTTCTCTTTGCCGGATCGCTGCTGCGCGGCAATGGGCCCGGCCCGCGCAAATACCTGAGCGATCTGAGCGGAAATGTGATCTCCATCGCGACCTTCGGCGACGAGCTGCTCTGCCTGCCAGGCGTTTCCGGCCACGACAATGGATCGCTGATGTGGCAGGTCGACGCCACCGAACTGCCCAAAGTCGGCTCGAAGGTCACCCTTCGTCTCCGCCCGCAGGTCCAACCCGCTCCGAAGCTGGCGAAGTAATATCGCCAGGTTCCAGTCGGGGCGAGAGGATTCGAACCTCCGACTTCCTGCTCCCAAAGC
>JABMRB010001417.1 GCA_013202865.1 Candidatus Nealsoniibacteriota bacterium
CACCGTCCGCCGCATCCGAGTCAAGGATGCCGGCAATTGCATCTGGTGGCTTTCGCCGTCCCCATGGCCGAAGAGCAGCAATCGGCGAGTTGCGGTTCCTTACAGCGAATCCATGAAGCAGCTATTGAAGAAGGGGCACCAAGCCAACGGAGTTCGCCCCAGCGGTCATGACATCAGCGAGAAGTTCTCAAGGGATCATGGTTCAGCCATTCCACCGAACCTGATTGCCGTTCCCAATACGGAGAGCAATTCCTACTACCTTCGGTATTGCAGGGCAATGGGTCTGTCACCGCATCCCGCACGATTCCCTTCGGCGATCCCTGAGTATTTTATCCGGATGCTTACCGACATCGGAGATACTGTCGTTGATCCCTTCGCCGGGAGTTGTGTTACCGGGGAAGTTGCTGAACGGCTTCAGAGAAAATGGACTTGTTGTGACCTTGTAGAAGAGTATTTGCATGGTGCCCTTGCAAGGTTCGATGAACCGGCTTCCGGAGCCCCAGTTCAGCGGACGGTCTTTCCGATGAGATCCAACGGGAGTGGCAAGAGCTTCTATCGAGTCCATCATCCCGGTTCGCTTTGGGAAGCCAACACACCCGATTCCCTTCAAGAAGACGGCGGGCGGACCCGCCCTCAATCGGTTGGCAAGACAACATCACAGAGATGACATCTATGTCTAGACGGAAGAAGAGTGGGAAAAAGTGGGGCGGATCGTCCCATGAACCTAAACGCACCTTGAGAAGGACAACGATGGATCCGATTGAGCGCGAGCGCGAACTCTATGAGACGCCGCCGGAGCATGTCGTGGAGCTATTGGCCCGCGAAACGTTCCACGGCGAAATCCATGACCCGTGTGCGGGACGACTGGCCCTTGTAGAGGGTTTGATCCGTGGCGGGCATCCCCGAGACCAGATCACGGCGGCAGACCTTCACGACTGGGGCGTGCAGCCATGCGACGTTGGCGTGGACTTCCTGACGACAAGCCAGCCCCGAGACAACTTCGTGTTGAACCCCCCACTGTCGATGAAAAACGAGTTCGTCCGGCACGCCCTGAGTCTTGCAAAGTACAAGGTAGCCGTCCTGCTGCCCGTGATCTTTGAAGCCAGGGTGGGCGTTCAGGACATCCTTGACAATACCCGCCTGCCCTGGAAATCTCACTACATTTTCACGCAATCCGTCGCATGGCTCAACACCGGGCAATTGGGCGGATTCTACTCTTTTGCTTGGTTTGTCTTCGAGCGTGATTACGAAGGCCAGGTGAAAAGAGAGCGGATTACCCTTCCTAAGACGAAGCAACATCGAACGAGACAGGGGAACGGTTCTCCTGGACTGGCAACCGCGTTATTCAACTGGAGACAAAAAACAGTGGCGAAGAAAAAGCATCAGGGAACGACAACCAAGAAGCAGAAGCCCCGGAGAAATACGATGATGGCGAAGAGGTCGGAGTTATATGCCAAGGCTGAGCACAAGTTCAAGAGCATAGGCTACATAGTGCGGCAGGCTGTCAATCCGGACATCGACGAAGTCTGCGGTGTCATCATTTATGGTGACGGTGGGTGTGGGAAGTCCTACACGGTGAAGGAGGAGTTGGACCGGCTCGGAAAGAAGTACGAGATCATCAACTCCCAGCTAACTGCGCGAGGGTTCCGAGACAAACTGGCGGCGAACCCCCGTGGTATATTCGTGATCGAGGATGTGGAGAAGGTCCTGCGGTCGGATACGAGTGATATTACTGGCGTGATTCGCTCGGCAGGATATGGACAGAAGGGCAAAGACGGGCGGCGACGGCGGACGGTTGCGTGGGGTACGGCACAAGGATTGCCGTCGTTCGAGTTTCACGGGGCGATCATCATCATCTCCAATCTCCCCATCAAAAACAATAGCAGCCTCCGGGCGCTTGCCACACGGTTCACTCCCTACGAAATGTCGCTCACGAACGAAGAGATCATTGCTTGTGCCTACACCTGGAGCAAGAAGGGTCACAAGAGCCGTAAATCGACAATGACCGCCGTCGAATGTAGAAAAGTGATCGACGTGATGGCAGAGGAGTTTGAGAATTACGACGTGAAGTTTGATCTGCGGCTTATCGACCAATGCTACGCTGACTACCTGTGTTGGCGAGATGATGAGAAGCACCGGTTGATGGCGTGGGAGTCCGTGGTCGTCATGCGGGTCGAACAGCGCGCCGCAATGATGATCAATGCTGCCGACGCGAAATATGCCGACGGCAAGCAGGAACAGAAGTTTCTAGAACAAGAGGAGGCTTTCCGTGAGATCATCGAGGAGACCGACAACCGTAGCGAGCAGGTTGCCCGGTTCGACCAGGCGGGCTACTCACGGGCGACGTTCTATCGAACCGCCCAACGGCTCGGCTTCGACTTCCATCCGGAGTAGCCGTCTCAAAATCCGTCTCATTTCTGATTTTGAGACGGATTATTCAGCGGGCTGTTTGATTACGCACCTAACGTCATGACACCTTAGCAAGAAGGAATACAGCATGGGAAACTACGAGACAAACAAGGGCAGATGCTACGAATTGGCATTGTCTTCTATTCTTCGTTTCGACCATCCCGGTGACGAAGAAGCTGTGTTGGTCCATGGGTATCCGCATCTTTACCGACCTGGCAAGCCGGATGACGGCTGCAAGTATGGACACGCGTGGATCGAGTATATGGACGGTTACATCGCCAAGGTGTACGACCCTGTCACAGAGGAGACCTTCCAACGAGATCGCTACTACTCAGCGGGTCGGATTGACGAGCGCGAGTGCCATGTATATACGCGAGAGGAGGCAGCACGCCACTTCGTGGAAAGCCGAGACGACGAAATAGACGTACCTCCCGATCATGAGCCCATGAGCCCTGGTCCCTGGCACACACCGCCCGATGACGCTATCTTTGGACCCTAAGAAAGTCGGTCATGCTTTGTGCGACGTGTCAACGAAAGGGCTCGGTCGTAAAGGGTGAGACAAATGCCCGCTCGCACTTTTGGCACGAGCGGGCACGTTTGGAGGACGCCCTGAATTGGGGCGAACATCTATATCTATTCACCGAAGAAGCAATTCTTCTCCGCAATCATCGAGAAAAGCTCCGGAGCTTTCTTGGGGGCTTCTGGATTGTGCCGACGCTCGCGACAAGACAGGGAAGTGGTGACATGCCGCTTCTCTCAGGAGCGGGCTCGTTACGTAATTGATAATTCAGCAACTATTTCCAAAAAAGCTCGGGGAAGGGTGGTCGATCTGCCATGCTGGCGGCGTCCACACCGCTTCTGTTGTTTGCATCACGGCGCGAAGTAAGAGCCTCTCCGATTGGCACGGAGAGGCTCCATGGAGAACACGCCCGAAATGGACGTGTGAATTTCAAGAGTATATATGCCGCTCAGCTTGTATTATTCGGGGCAAAGGCATTGCGCATTTAAGCTCGGGGGTTGGAAGAATCGCTGCAAAGGCAGACGACAGGGAATAGGTTGTCTGCGCCAGGGAGTCGGGAGTCTACGTCTTCGCCGCAGTGATTGTACTCCCCTGCCGGTGAGGCTATACTTCAAGGCTAAAGCGTTCTTTGTCGTTTCGAGTCAGAAGGCCAACCTCCTATTCTTCGAAAAGCATGACTTCTCCCGATCCAGAACATAGCGACCTCAACGAATTGAAACCTGGGCCAATCCGACACGAGGCGTTGCCGCCCGAAATGCTCGAACGTGTTCGAGTCGTCTACAAGGTCGTCGGGCCATACCTCAGCACGACGCTAGAACAATTCGAGGTCGGGTTCATGCGTGATATGCACCCCGATAGAGAAGTTGCCGTGTGGTGTAGCATCACAGGAGCTTGGATCGATTACCACGAGAAGCACCTTGACGGAGAAACGCTGCCAGACGAAGACGAGAAGAAGCTGCTCGGTGCGTTGATCGCCATCTCGACCGGTGTTGACGACGTGGAAGCTCTCGGTGTACCGGTCGATGTTGGTCGCAGGTTGTTGGCTTGTTACCTTGGGCTTGGGGAGGAGTGAATGACGAAATGGATATTCGTGCCTACAACCGGCAAGCATGGGACAAGCTGGTCGATGCCCGTAACAGGTGGACCGTCCCGGTTTCAAGCGACGAAATCCAGCGTGCAAGAAACGGTGACTGGCAGATCGTCCTGACGCCAAAGAAGTCGGTTCCCCGGAAATGGTTTCCCGCGCTGACGGACGCGGCGGCTCTCTGTCTTGCTTCCGGCGGTGGACAACAGGGACCAATACTGGCTGCTGCTGGGGCCAAGGTGACAGTCTTGGATGCATCACTTCGGCAGCTTGAGCAGGATCAGTTGGCTGCTGAGAGGGACGGACTGACGCTGGAAACGGTGGAAGGCGATATGGCCGACCTGTCCGTGTTTGCCGATGCGATCTTCGATCTGATTGTCCACCCTTGCTCTAACTGCTTTGTGCCAGATGCACGCCCCGTTTGGCGTGAGTGCTTCCGTGTTCTCCGTCCAGGCGGCATTCTGCTGGCTGGGTTCACTAACCCCGTTCGCTACATCTTTGACGACGAGCGCATGGAGAATGGTACACTAGAAGTTCGGCACTCCATTCCTTACTCCGACCTAACGGATCTGGATGAAGTCACCCGGCAGCGCATGATCTTTGACAAGCAGCAGCCATTAGAGTTCGCCCACACCCTGGAGAACCAGATTGGCGGCCAACTCGATGCCGGGTTCGTGATTATCGGCTTTTACGAGGACCGATACGACGATGGCAAATCGGACCCGCTGTCCAAGTATCTGCCGACGTTCATTGCGACTAGGGCGGTGAAGGCGGGCCTCAGAGAGTAGAATGCCTTTAGAAGATCCATCTATTCGTACCGAAGAGGGTGAAGTACAGTGCCGCATCGACAACTGACAATTGGATTTCTCGTTGCATCCCTGGCTGCGTTGTGCGCCGCACCCGTCCACGCCGCCGACAAGCCCATCAAGGTCTTCATCCTTGCTGGCCAGTCAAATATGGTTGGCTGGGGAGACAGCACGAAGCTCCCGGACGAACTCCGCAAAGGAAATGACCGGGTGCTTATGTTCGAGGACGGGAAGTGGCAGCCACTCAGACCACATCAGGGGGCCAACCAAGGCCAGCGGCGTGTCGGGTTGACCGAGTTCTCATTTGGTCCCGAGATCGCCTTTGCCCACGCAATGACGAAGGCGTTGCCCGATGAAACAATCGGGGTGATCAAGTTCTCCATCGGTGGCACGAGCCTGCTGGCGTGGAAGCCGGATTGGTCCAAGGAAGACGCAGACCGGGTAGGGCAAGGCGGGCTCGGTTCGTTGTACAAGAGGCTGATCGAGAAAGTAGGGCAGGCGAAGAGGAGCCGAGGCATCGAAGTAGTCGGCTTTCTGTGGCTCCAAGGCGGCGGGGACATGAAGAAGGTTGATGTCGCCAAGGAATACCTCGATAATCTGAAGGCACTGGTTGCTGCCGTTCGCAAGGAAACGGGCGTTGACAACCTGCCATTCATCTACGGTTCACCTCGTAACGAGGAAGTGCCAGACGACTTGTCGGGCCTCGTGCCCAAGGTGCGAATTGGTCGATACTCCGCCGTTGAGTGGGTGCTCAAGGCTCAGTTTGATGCTCAGAAGGCTATCCCTAACTCCAAGATGGTCATTCTGCGAGACATAGAAAAGCACCCGCAAAACGTCCATTACAATACAGCTGGGCAACTGAAGGCGGGCGAATTGTTTGCCGAGGCATTTCTCGAACACGTTCACAAAACGGGCACACCCAACGTCCGCACTGCTCCTCCCAATTGCCCCGCCTGTGCGATGGGCCTGACTGCGGAATTCGTCTTCAAGCGATTGGACGTAAACGAAGACAAGATCGTGACCATCCAAGAGTTTGCCAGGAGTCCTGGTATGCAAGACGAATCGGCGGCTCATGATGCGGTGGGACGAATCGACCAGGATGCCGATGGCAGCCTCTCATGGGAGGAGTTTGCGGCAGCGTACAAAGCAAGACACGCCAACTGCAAGCCGTCTAAGTCGGTTGAAGGGACAAGCCCTGACGGACGCGGCAACGGCAACCGGTTTGCTCAGGTGTTTATGATGCGTAATGACAAGAACGGTGACGGCAAGGTAGACAGGTCGGAGTTCCGTGGAGCCGATATGGGCTTCAACCGCTTGGATGAGAACGGAAACGGCTTCATCGAGGCGAACGAACTTGGCAAATTGCACCAGAGCCGGATGAACGATCCGAAGAGTATGCGTGAGCGACTGCAAAGTGGGGATGTCCGTAAGCCGCCACAGGGCAGACGCCCAAGAGATGGGGTAAATAGCCCCGACGATGCCGAAGAGTAGAGAAGCGAGAATGACGAGAGAGCCACTCTACGTAGCAGACTTCCAGCAGGAGTCGTTCCAGAAGGACCGGACCTCGGTGGATGTCGTCTGCGCGGGGGATAGCATCACCGGGTGGAACAACTATGGTCCCGTCCGTTGCTGGCCCTTTCCAACGTATCCTCACTTCCTCCAGAGCTTGTGTGACCCACAAGGACTCCGGATCGCAGACGGCGGCATCGCGGGGGAGATCAGTGACAACGGGCTTGGGCACGTTCGGCATTACCTCGACCTGTTCCCCAATTCCCGATACTTCATCATTGGGTTTGGGACGAACGACTTGGGGACATGGCCCGATCTCGAATCGACCAGCAAGCGGATCATCGATAATCTCGGCGGGATGGTTCAGGCAGTGCGGGACCAAGGAAAGCTGCCGATCCTCTTCAATGTCCCTTATGCCAACGAATTGGCGTTTCCACCGCACATTGCCGAAGACACACACGCCAGACGAGACTTTCACAACGAACGGTTGAGGCAATACTGCGATGATCGCGAGATACCATTGACGAACGTTTGCTCGCACCTCAGAGATGAACACTTCGGGGACGAGCTACATCCCAATGAGTCTGGGGCGAAGATCATCGCAGAAGAGGTGTTCAAGGTGTTCTGTCTTGTTCATGGTGCAGGGCAGTCCACCAGACAAGGAAACCCGTGATGCGACTGGCGTGGACGAGCACTGGTTGCGGAAGATGCCTGAGCATACGAGACCTTGGCGCTAAGGGAAGGCGGAAGTAGGTTCGGCAATAACCGAGCCGTCTCAAAATCCGTCTCATTCTGATTTTGAGACGGATTATTCATCGGGCTGCATACCGCTCAATGACGAGACCGCAAGACACCACAGATGGCAAGAGAACCAATGCGATCATCGGGGATCGCTGCCCCCGGAGCAACGCAGCTTCTCGACATTCGCTCTTCTAAGCCATGCACCGATGTCCTCCGTTTTTGTCATTTTCTTCACGAGAATGACAACGACCTTACTCTCTAAATACAGGGAGGACAACGCCATGCACGAAAATCAACATGGCACAGTGTTCGACGAGAATAGGCAGCCAGACAAGAGGTAGGATGCCTCGCCCGGCCCCGCTTCACCGGAACTTGCCAGTGAGGCCGGGTCGGTCGAGGGTTACCCACGACCGAATCTGTTTCATAACAACCCATAGGAGGATATATTCATGAAACTAGACACAAATCCAATCACTGCATACCCAGACGTGAAGCAAACCGTCCTTGGCGGCAGCAACTCGAACGGCAGTCCATCGGTGGAAACACCAGCGCAACGCGACTGGACCGCCAAAACGACCTTGACCCCACCACTGAAGTGGCACGGCGGAAAGCACTATCTTGCCAAGAAGATCTTACAGTTCGCGCCCCCGCATATCCACTACGTGGAGCCTTACTTCGGGGGCGGTGCTGTCTTACTGACAAGAGACCCGGAGGGATCGTCGGAGGTCGCGAATGACATCAACGGCGATCTTACCAACTTCTGGCACGTGCTTCAGGATGAAGCCAAATTCGAGACGTTTGGCCGGATGATCCAGGCGATGCCGTTCTCTCAGGTCGAGTGGAAGGCAGCTGCGGAACAGGAGGGGGGCGATGAAATAGAGCGTGCCGTCCGCTTCTTCGTTTTCTGTAGACAGTCCCGCGCCGGTCTCATGCAAGGATTCGCCACGCTGACGAAGAACCGGACCCGGCGAAACATGAACGAGCAAGCCTCCGCCTGGTGGAATGCCGTGGAAGGATTGCCCCAAGTCCACGAGCGGCTCAAGCGCGTGGTGATTCTCAACGACCATGCGCCAGCTGTCATCCGACAACAGGACGGACCAAACACCCTGTTCTATTGCGATCCACCATATCTCCAGAGCACGAGGACGGCCAAGGACGTGTATCACTTCGAGATGACGGAAGAGGATCACAGAGAGTTGCTGGTACTGCTGAACGCCATCCAGGGCAAAGTTATGCTCAGCGGCTACCGGTCAGACCTGTATGACTCGATGCTGCTGCCGCCATGCTGGAAGCGAATCGAGTTTGGGATTGCCAATCATGCCTCAGGCGGATCATCCAAACGGCGGATGACGGAATGCCTTTGGCTGAACTTTGATCATCAGCAGAATTGATGCGAGAGCATTCCCTCTCCGGTGTGCGGGAGAGGGACCCTGCCCGATGGCCGAACATGCCGACCATCGGGCAGTGTTTGATCACGACGCTTTTCTCAATGATGGGCTGAACGTTGCGATCTGTGTAGAGCGACAATTACTTTCAGCGACAATTACAGCATCGGGGTCGACGTAGGTCTGATGAGCCGGCGCGTTATTAAGCTCCGGGGAGAATCTCCTGGTGACGTGGGTCAGAACGGAGACCAGGGCGTGCGGGACATTGGAGACCACCTCACATCGGCCGCCTGTCATGGTTGCCCTATCTAACTTCTTCTTCGTAGCGTTCGTGGTTGAGTTTCACAAGCCGTCCGAGAACTGTGCGACGGGCCTCTTCGTTGACGGTGTAGCGGAGGTTCTGCGTGGTTTCGTGGAAGTCGTGACCAAGGGCAATATCGACCCAGCCGTAGGCGGCGGCTACGGCGTTGTCCATCTCGACGTGGAGTTCACGGAGTGTCCGGATGTTCTCGGCAGAGTCCTTAGGGTCATGAAATCGATTATATGTCTTCGTTAGGCCACTGTCGTTCTGAAGCATAACCTCTTCCCGGTGCTCTTGATACGCTGAGCCAATACGTTCTAGCTGAGCATCCTCAGGGGGAAACGGAAACGTCTCGAAGGCGTTGGGCGACAAATCCTTCTGTCTGGACCATGTTTCATAAATGGAAGACTGCATGACCGCAAAGTGGAAGTGATGTTGAATGTCAAACACGTTCAAGGAATCGGAGAACATCCACTCCGTTGGGAAGAACTTGAACGAGAGATGCTTTGTCCTATCTGGACAGACGAGCACTCGCTCCCGTTGGCTCACTTCGGTAAAGAATGACTCCCGCTTATCCCAATAGAGCCAGAAGCGGGGTTCGTGGGCTTGGCTGGAAAGTTTATCCCTTTCGGATTTGACTCGCTCTTTGGTGATGCGGAAGGGCTCTGTATACTTCATTGCCTCTTCCAATTCCATCGCGCCAAAGTCAATCGCCCACTGCTTCCTCTGGAGCGACGGTGCCCCGTTAAAGACTTTGGCGTCTAGATATGGGGCCAACACATCACTGTTGTGTGGGGCATTAGCGACCAGCACGTCCTTCTCGTCTTCGTCGATGATGAACCCGTCTCCGTTCATCCTCTTGCCTTTGGAGTTGAGAATCCGAGACGACAGAACCCGAGGAGGAGTTGAGAAGGATACGTCCAGGGAGGAAGAGATCACCTCACATGGTTGCTCGTCAAGCACGACCTCCTGGTTCGTTTGCTCGCGGCAGATATGAATGCAAGTTGCATAGGTATATGGAGCACCCGGCCATTGAAAACTGCGCCGTGCTCGAATTACTTGCCCACCTTGTGAGATGATCGAACCCAGACTCACCGCCGGTGAGTTACCCTTGATGATGTTGTTCGGTGCGAGCATTCCCAAGCGACCGGATGGAGAGGATAGCAAGGCAAATGCTCGACGAAAGAAGTAACAACAAAGGTCGGCTGCTTTCTTGGGTTTTGGGAATACGATCTTAAAGTGTCTTTCATAGTCACTGCCGTATTCTGTCGAAATGCGGTTTCCGCCAGGAAACGGTGGGTTGCAGAGAAATGCATCAAAGCCGCCAGCGATTGTGAAAACCTCGGGAAACTCCAACGGCCAATGAAACGGGACGGGACAATTGACTTCCTCCAGTTCCCTCTTCCCGTCTGCTTCAAGCTGCTCGACCGACAAATCCTGGAAACCGCACTCGACGTGGGTAAGTGCCTCCTTCAATTGCTCCTCTCGGTCGGATTCTGATCTCAGTTTCCAACTGGCGGCGAGTAAGTAGTTGGCAGCATAGGTGAGCCGTTGAGTCTGCTGTTGGGCATTCTTGAGCATACGGGCCTTCTTCTCAATATCCGCGACGGAGATGTCGGGATGCTCAGTAATCTGCTGACGAAGAATACGCACAGTATCGGAATGCTCCTTGATGGCATCGGTAATCAGCGGAATCTCAGGACCGCTGCCGTCGAGCGAGAAGGAAGCCAACTGATGCGCATCGCTGATGCCGACTAGCGAATCGCCATTGCGGATGGCATGGTCGAGGAGAATAAAGGGTTTGCCCTTTTGCAGAGTCAATAGCCAGAGCGACAGCTTCGTCATCTCGACGGCTAAATGGTTCTTGTCCACGCCATAGATACACCGGCTGGCCACCAGGCGGCGGGCATAGAGAATTCGTTCATCCGTATCCTTCGGGATGAGTGTCTCTTCGGGATTTCCCTCAGACGCCTTGCCTTCCGGTGTGATGTCGGACAGTTTGGGGTGCTGCTTTTCGACTTCTTCCCATGCCTCGACCAATCGTTCGGCCAGATACCGGCACGTTTGGACGAGGAATTCTCCGCTTCCACATGCCATATCGCAGATGTTCAGTTTGAGCAGTTCGGCGGGTGAACGAAGTTTCCATTTCTCCCTTGGCTTCCCCTCGGCAGGCCCCTCATAGACCAGTGGTTCCAACGCATATTGGACGATGGGCTCGGTCAGGCTACGCGGTGTGTAGCGTGTGCGCGAGCTTCTCTGGTTGGTCCCAGCAGTCACATAAATGCTGCCGGTTGGGATGACAACTGGATAGCCGAACGTGTCGATGCGGACTAGCCCAGCAAACGGCTCAATCCGCTGCCAGAGTTCGTCATCACAGTGACAGACGGTGCGAAACTTACTGAAAAGATGTCGGTCCACTTCGGTGGCCAACATCTGTTTGACCTGGGCTACCCTCCACCTCGTTTGCCTCTCCATATATCTATGAAACGTATTCTCGCCCTTCTCTCTGATCCGCTCCATCTCCGAAAGCGGGATTTCCAACTCGTTGTTCCTGGCGTCCACCAGACCCAAGACGGGCTCTGTGGCTCGGACGACCGTATGGCTAAGCAGACCCTCGTAGATGTGGCCAATTTGTTCGATGTCGAGGGTACGGAAGCTGAGCCGCCGTGTCTCGAACGACTCCCGGCCCGGCATCTTGACTTCGACTACCTGGAGGGCTTGGAGTAGATGAAGCACCGTGCGGTTATCGACCGGCAAAGGATGGGCGGGCTCGTCGCGCCAACTGGTGCCCGATTTGCGACCTTCGAGGAACGGGAAGCGGTCAGGGTCGAACAGGTTGCCGCCATAGGCGGGCAATTTGAACCGGTCATGCTTGACGCCGCTGTAGACCGTTCTGAACGTAGCCAGCAACCGAATCCAGGCGTCGTGATGAAGTTCGATAGCCTCTTCGCCATACTGGTCGGCGGTCTCCTGCAATTGCTCTCGGAGTGTGGAAACGGCGTAGCTCTTGTCATACAGTTCATCGTCTCCCAGTAGCAGGAGTTCCCGTTCTTCGGCGCAGAGCAGAAACACCAACCGCATCATGACCGTTAGTACTGCCTCATAAAGAACCTCTTCGGGAATGTCGTCCAACAGTTCCCGCCCGTGGTCTTGGTCGGCCTTGTCTAGCGTTTGGATAATGGCCTCGACCGCCTGGCGTGCCTGATGCCCAAGCCCGTTGACGCCGTCCTGCTGGGCGGCGAAACTATGGGCAAGCAGATTGTCGGGCATTTCGTCTTCGGGCACGTCGCAACACCGCGTGGTGGAAAGCAACGTGCGGCACGTCCTCAACGTGGTCGGCTCGTCAAATAACTCCCCGGAGTAACACGAAAACAAAGTATAGCCGGTTGTCTCACCACTGGGAGCGCTCACCAGCATCCACTGGTCGCCGTTCGTGACAAGTCCCAGCCGTACACCAGTACGATGGAGAAGCTTTATCATTGGGGTTGTTGGCGGAGCCTTCCACCCAGTTTGGGCTAACGACTTGCTCACCTTCCGCGTGAGAGGACACACACTCACCAACAACCGGGTCTTGCCACTAACCGGCTCAATTACCCCGTAGTCGGCCCGCAATGTTTCGCCTTTCTCCCGTAGCATTTCGCCTTTCTCGGGAGCGACCATCATGAGCCCCATGAGCATCTTCTGGAGTGCATGTCCTTCGAGCAGGAATCCTCCTAGGTCTAATGTGTTGGTCAGCACATAGCGAATCCACGCTTTGTGAATCTCCGGATCAGGTCGCCTACTCGACTGGTTTTTCTCCCACGCCTCAAACTTCTCCCGCAGGAGTCGAGAGCGATCGGGATCATGCTTATCGAGCCCCTGAGGCAATGCCCTTGAGTGGGACAACTCACTCAGCGAAACCACTTCAGTATGATGACGTGTAGTGGACATGCAATTCCTGCCTGGTTCCGAGCTTTGTCTAGGCTGCCAATCAAACCTTCTTCGGCCACGGTAAACTGCTTCGACTTGCGAGGCGTTCCTCTGCGTCGAATGGCCGCAATCGGCACCTTCTGCTATGTCACAACTTCTATCGGCTTAACATTTCCCTCAAACACGAGACACCGAGTCGTTTTGTCATCGACGCCATTCAGCCCATCTGTGCCAGTGTCTTTGGCACTAAGAACGTAACCGCTATCGGAAACATCCGGGACTGGATGTCTTTGTATCTCGCTCGGATGGCCTTCGTCTCTCTTTCAATCTCTTCCGGTATCGCTTGCACCCGTTCCCGCAAAGCCATCTCATTGAACTCGCACTGCTCTTTTTCTTGATCCGTCATGTCGGGCAGTTCAGGTTCAGGGTTGTTCAATTCCGCTTCGATTGCCCGTTTGAGTTCCGTAAGGATGGCCTTGATGTCGTTAGCTTCCTTGTCCTCTCGTTCACTCAGTGTGTTCCGCAAGTCTTTGGTGCGGTTCTTCATGCAAACGGCTAGGAATTGCTGAAGCGGCAGAGCCAGTTCGTTCCACGATCCGAGAAGCCTGTGCTTCATTGTCTGAGGAACTTCTTCGTCCTTCGCCGTCGCCGCCGTCGCCGCCATCGCCTCTTCGACATGCCTGACATTCATCCGAGAGAAGCCTCTTTCCGTGATGATGCCGCCAGCCATGATGATTTCTTCGTGGAGACGATGAATGTCGCTGCCGATCATCACAAGGCGGGCATGGGCGACAACTGCCAAGGTGTCTAGGACTTGGTCGGGCACAACTCGTGCGGTAATTCGGTACAGAGGTTTGCGTCCTTCCCTCGACCACATCTGATCACGGAGTACATGCAAGGCCATCAGTACGAGGCGATGGTTCACATGCACAAGCACCACGTCGTCCTGACCCTTGGCTGCCGCATGGTGGAAGGTGATGGGGCGACCTATACAAGTACGAGGGTGTTCACTGCCCTCGGCACAAGCTGCCCAACTTCTATCCAACTTCGGAAATGTGAATGCGGGTTTCCTGTTGTGCTCATTCGCCGGTACCAGTGCGTGTTGCCCTGCCACGATCAGAGCAACTTCCACGACTTGCTGGATGTTTTCAGGAGAAAGCCGCAACTCCTTCTGCGTCTTGTCGTACTGATCCAGGAGTTCCTGTGCCCGCTTTGCCACATTTCGCTCGCACTTGAGTATCTTGCGGACTGGCTCGACCATATTGTCCGCCTGGGACGTGCTGTCGGGACTGTCTTCACGGCCCATCATTGCTGCTTCGACTCTATTGGCGGAGATGTTGTCGTCACTGTCAATATCTTCGCGTATCGTTTCGACGTCTTGAGCGACCCGCATGAGGAAGTCCAAGTCGGCTTCCAGGTTGGCGGCGGATGCCGAGGAGGCAGGGGCTTGACGTTTCTTGTAGCCCTTGGCGACGAAATAATGAACCACAACTTCTTTGGCATTCTGTCCGTGCCGGTCAATGCGTCCGTTACGTTGTTCAATGCGATTTGGGTCCCAGGGAATCTCATAGTGAATGATCTTCGAGCAGAAGTTCTGGAGGTTCAGTCCTGCGGATGCCGCGTCGGTGGCGAGCAGGATTCGCACGGGGCTGTTTTCGAGTGAATCCTGAAAGGCAGCTTTGACGGCCTCGCATTCCTTTGAGCCCATGCCGCCGTACATGGTCAGTAGGCGGTCGCCGCCGGTGAATTCTTCAGTTGAGAGAGCATTCCGCAACCACTTCTGCGTAGCTCGATACTCAGTGAAGATGACGACCCGCTCGTTCGACCACTTCTTGTTTGGCCGGATATTGTGTTTCAGCCAAGTGACCAGTTTGCGAACTTTCGGGTCGTTCTGAGCCGATGTGCCTACCGCCCATTCCTTCATCTTCTTCAAGAGGGCAAGCTCTTCGTCGGTGGGCTCGGCGAACAACCGGCTGGCGGCATCCACTGCGTCGGCGGTAACCTTATCGTAATAATCGTCGTCGGCGTACTCCTCTTCCATCCGGTCAATCTTTTGTTTGAGAACGCTGATTGACGGTTTGCTGCCTTTCTTTCCCTTTTCGTGTTGCTCAAGTGTAGCGGCAAATGCGGCTAGACTTGAGAATAGCCGCTTCTTGAGCGTCTTCAACACGAAGTCGGTTGCCATCAACTCCGTCTCGTCTTTGGCTCGTTTTTCTCGCAGGGCAGTGTATTCTGTCAGACAGGCATGGATATCCTTTTCGGCTCTTCCGGAGAATCTGTGGGTGAATTGAGGGCAGTTTGAGGGATTGGAGTTCAGGTTTTCTGAGGAGAGGGAGGACAAAAAGAATGAGAATGGATGTGGAGAAGAATAGGCCCC
>JABMRB010001418.1 GCA_013202865.1 Candidatus Nealsoniibacteriota bacterium
ACTACAAACGGTCGAAGTAGCTGGATTCGCAAGAATTCAGTCGTAATGCGAAAGACCGAATTCTTGCGAATTCGGCTGCAAAATCGCCCATTTGACCGCCATGCCGGGGGGGACTACAATGGATATCTCATTCCTACCCGACTGACAAACGGAACCAGATGGCATTTTCCCAGCTTACTCCCGAAGAACTGCTTCGCTACGACCGCCAACTCGGTCCGGGCGTGCTCGGCACGGAAGGTCAGTTGCGGCTGAAGAACGCGACGGCCTTGGTCACGCGGACCGGCGGGATGGGCGGCCCCGCGTCCCTGGCCCTGGTCATGGGCGGCGTCGGCCGAGTGATCATCGCCCATGGCGGGAAACTGATCTCGCCGGACCTCAATCGTCAGGTCCTCGGCTGTGAGGCGGGCGTGGATAAGCCTCGCATGCCTCGATTTGCCGATTATCTCCGATCGATGAACCGGCACGTCGAGGTCGAAGGGATCGACCACGAACCGGACGACGACGAAGCCACCGAATTGGCCACCCGATCCGACGTCATCCTGTCGTGCCCCCCGGGGTTCGAGGAACGCATGCGGTTGAACCGCGTGGCCGTCGCGGCCTCGGTCCCCCTGATCGACGCGGCTCAGTGGGGTATGGCCGGCACGCTGATCGTGGTCAAGCCGGGTGAAACGGCCTGTTTGCGGTGTGTCTATCCGGAAGACCCGCCGTTCGAGGAACTTTTTCCCGTCGTCGGAGCGATCTCCGCCGCCATCGGGGCGCTGGCCGCGCTGGAAGCGATCAAGATCCTCTCGCGGACCGGTAGCCCCATGTTCGGCAAGTTGCTGATGATCGACGCCTTCCAATCGCAAACGTCGACGGTAACCCTGCGCCGGCGCCCCGACTGCCCGTGTTGCGGCTCGGGTGCGAGAGAATAGACTGACCCTTGGAACTCGTACAGGAATTACTTCCCTATTTGGATATGAGCAGTGAGAAAGCTCATTACTCATAGCTCAAAGCTCATAGCTCATAGCCAACACGCAAGAACTGAATCGGGAAGTTGTTCGTGTACGAGTTCTTAGCATGCCGAGGCACACCCCGATCAGGATTCGTAAGAGGAGTCGATTGACATGAATATCCGTCTGGTCATCTCGGGCAGGAGCTATCCCACCTCGAATGCCGCTTTGGACCGACTCGCGCTGGCCGACGACTCCACGGTCAACGACGCCTTGGCCGCGCTGGACGAGCAACTCACCGATGACGCGAAACTGCCGCCGACGTGCCTGGTTGCTCTTTCCGGAAAGCACCTGGGTACGCTTGCCGAACATGAGTCTTGCCCGCTTCGTGATGGAGACGAACTGGTCGTAATCGCCCCGGTCGCCGGCGGATAGCCCCCGTTTTCAACCCCTGCTTCGCCATGAACAAAGCGACCACCGGTATCCTGCTGCTCGCGCCCCTTGTGCTGATCGTCGGCTGCGGCAGATCAGATCCCGAGGCCGACGCACCCGACGTGGTGGTCTTCGCCGCGGCAAGTACGACCGATGCGGTCAAGCGGGTGGCCTGCCGGTTCGAGAAACAGCAAGGGATCACCGTCCGGACGAACTTCGCGGCCACCTCGACCCTGGCCCAACAGGTGACCAACGGGGCCGGCGCCGACGTCTTCATCTCGGCCGACCGCGCCTGGGCCGACCGGCTCGAACGGAACGGACTGGTCGCACGGCGTTGCGATCTGTTGGGCAACCAAATCGTAATCATCGTTGCGGCGGATTGCCCCGTCGAGGTAACCCGTGCCGAGGATCTGCTCGATCCGCGCATTACGCACGTAGCGATCGCCGATCCGCACGCGGTGCCCGCCGGCATCTACGCGCGCGAGGCACTCCAGAAGCTCGGTCTCTGGGAGCAATTGTCGCCGAAAGCGGTCGCCAGCTCGAACGTTCGGCAGGCGTTGGACTACGTCGAGACGGGAGCGGCCGAGGCGGGCATCGTCTACGCCACCGATGCGGTGCTGGCACGCTCCGCCGTGGTTCGGGTCGAACTCGACGCCGATCTGACCGAACCGATCCGCTACCCGTTGCTGCTGATGAAAGAGGCCGAAGGCAACGCGGACGCCGAAGCCCTCTATGCCTACTTCCAGGAGTCGGAAGCCGCCGAGGTCTTCCGGCAGCATGGTTTCCGGGTTCTCGATGAGACGGTCGCTTCCGATGCATCGCGGCGCTATCCGGCGGCGAAGCAGCGTCCCACCTTCTTCCTGCTGAGCTCGGCCGAGTGGGTCGCACTGCGTTTGAGCTTTCAGGTTGCCGTCTGTGCGGCGCTGGCGGGCCTGCCGATCGCTTTGGCGGTTGCCTACCTGTTGGCGCGTGCGTCGTTTCCCGGCAAGTGGGTGCTGGAGGCGGTGGTTAACGCGCCGTTGGTGCTGCCGCCGGTCGTCACCGGATATCTCTTGCTGATCCTGCTGGCGCCGCGAGGGCCGATCGGTTCGGTGCTCGGCGACGTCTTTGGCGTGAAGATCGTCTTCACGTGGTGGGCCGCCGTCGTTGCCTCGGCGGTGGTCAGCTTTCCCTTGATGGTTCGAGCGATTCGCCTGGCGTTCGAGGCGATCGATCCGCGGCTGGAAATGGCCGCACGCAGCCTGGGAGCGAGCCGGCTGGCGACGTTCTTCAGCGTTACGCTCCCGCTGGCCCGACGCGGCGTAATTGCCGGGTGGATGCTCGCCTTTGCGCGAAGTCTCGGCGAGTTCGGCGCCACGATCATGGTCGCCGGAAACATTGAGGGGTACACCAACACGATCCCGCTGCAAATCTATTCGATGTCGAGCGAGCCGGGTGGAATGGGGCAGTGTTGGCGTCTGGTGGTCCTTTCGATTATCCTAGCGTGTGGGGCCCTGGCCGTCAGCGAACTACTCGCGCGAAGACAAAACCGACATGAGTCTGCTTAGTTTCCAATGCCGACACCGCTATCGCGGCGGATTCGACCTCGACGTTCGATTCGAGCTCAGCGATCCCGTTACGTCGCTGTTCGGCCCGTCGGGCAGCGGCAAGACGAGCCTGCTGGGGATCATCGCCGGTTTCCTTCGCCCGGACGCCGGCCGCGTGTTGCTCGGCGAACGCGTGTTGTTGGACACGCAGCAAGGCATCTGCCTGCGGCCCGAGCAGCGGAAGATCGGCGTCGTCTTCCAGGACCATCTCCTTTTTCCGCATCTGAAGGTCGAGGCGAACCTTCGCTACGGACAGCGGCACCGGCGAGGCCGGCGATCGATCGAAATGGATCGCGTCGTCGACGTCATGGAACTCGGCTCGCTGTTGGATCGCTATCCGAGCAACCTTTCCGGCGGCGAACGGCAGCGCGTGGCAATCGGCCGGGCATTACTCAGCGGCCCGGAACTGCTGCTGATGGACGAGCCGCTCGCGTCGCTCGACGCGTCGCTGAAGGTCCGGATTCTGGCGTATCTCGAACGCGTGGTCGACGAGTGGAACGTTCCGACGATCTTCGTAACCCACTCGCAGGCCGAGGTGCGGCGACTGGCCGACTGGGTCGTGATCCTCCAACAAGGCCGGTCGGTGGCCGCCGGCACACCCGACGACGCGCTGAGCCGCCCCGAGCCGTTAGCGCTGAAGAACTCGATGGGGCCGGCTAACCTGCTGCGACTTGACGAGATCGAAGTCCGCGGGGGCCATGCCGTCGGACGCCTCGGCACGCAGGAGCTTCATCTGCCGGCATCCGAGACGCCGCTCACGGCCCCTTCCTACGTGCAATTCTTGCCGAGCGACGTCACGCTCAGCCGGCACGATGCGCCCGGGCTGAGCACGCGCAACCACTTGCAAGGCCGGGTCCGCCAGTTGGTGTCGGTCGCCGAGGCCGTCTTCGTGGCAATCGACATCGGCCAAATCCTCTGGGCGGAGGTCGCCCCCGAGGCGGTCAGTGAACTCGAACTGGCCGTCGACAGTCCGGTCGTCTGTCTGCTGAAGGTGCATAGTCTGCACGTGTTGGATTAGCGGCGGCCGCTTCCTCGACTCCCAAACGATCGAAGTTGGTGGAACCACACTGAACTTCAAGAGAGCGGTGATCGCGACCGGCGCACGGGCCGCGGCTCCCCCGATCTCGTTGCCAACAATAGGCGCGGATCGGAAGTGTCTTCTTGTCGGGCTGGAATTTCACCCGTCGAGAGACGTCCTAAACCTCCCATTTGGGACACGATTCCCGCCCTAGTTATGGTATCGGCAGGGGATCTCTGGTTCTAGCAGGGCGTCCCGATATAGTTCCTTGTGCCGTTCGGCAGTGTGGATTCCACTTGGTATACAGGAGAAAGAGGCATGACCGTAGATCTGACCACAGAGTACCTCGGACTCACGCTGAAGAACCCCTTGGTTGTCGCTGCGTCCCCCGTGACGGCCGACGTGGGCACCTTGCAGCAGGCGGAAGCCGCCGGCGCATCCGCCGCGGTGCTTCCGTCGCTGTTTGAAGAGCAGATCGTCCATGAAGAAGTCGAATTCAACGCAGCCTTCGAGCGTGGCGCAGAAAGCTCACCGGAGGCCATGTCTTACTTCCCCGAGCCGCAAGAATACCGACTGGGTCGAGACGTCTATCTGGACCACATCAGAGAGGCAAAAAGGGCCGTTTCGATTCCGGTGATTGCCAGCCTCAACGGCACGTCCGAGGGCGGGTGGATTCGATATGCAACGCTCATGGAAGAAGCCGGCGCCGACGCGATCGAACTTAACATCTACTTCATCGCAGCGGACGTTACGCAAACCGGCGCGCAGGTCGAGAGGCAGTATTTGGACCTCATCTCGGCCGTCAAGGAATCGATCTCAATCCCCTTGTCCGCCAAGGTGGGCCCGCAGTTCAGTTCGCCGGGGAATATGGCGCTTCGCATGGTCGAGGCAGGTGCTGACGGCCTCGTGCTCTTCAATCGATTCCTGCAGCCCGACGTCGATCTCGACGAACTCGCGGTCACACCGCGGTTGACTCTCAGTACGTCCGCCGAGATGCTGCTGCCGATGCGTTGGATCGCGATCCTTCGAGGGCAAACCGACGCGTCCCTGGCGTTGACCAGTGGAGTTCACTCCGGCGGTGACCTCGCCAAAGCACTGCTCGCAGGAGCAGACGTCGCCATGGTCGCGTCCAGCCTGCTTCAAGAGGGAGTCGGACACATCGAAACCATCCTGATCTGGCTCCGGCAGTGGATGGAAGCGAAGCAGTACGATTCGGTCGAGCAACTCAAAGGGAGTGTGAGCCAAGCAAGTTGCAGCAATCCGAAGGCGTTTGAACGCGGCAACTACATGAAGGCGCTCACGCAGCCTATCGGCGACCCGGCCTAATCTCCCGGGGCACTCCACGTTTACGGTCTGAATCCCTTACCGATCAAGCCACTTCTTCACCGTATGCACCGTGGCGCTGCGCCCGGCCTGCGCGATGGCTGTGGTCAGCGGGATGCTCTTGGGGCAGACCTTCACGCAGTTTTGGGCGTTGCCGCAGGTCTGGATTCCGCCCGGGGAGGTCAAGGCGTCGAGCCGCTCGGCAGCGTTCATCCGGCCGATCGGATTCGAGTTGAACAGTTCGACCTGGGCCACCGCGTGTGCGCCCATGAAAGCACGATCGATCGCTTCCTGCTCGCGGACGCCAAACGCCTCTTCGGTCTCGTCCTGCTCGCGGCAGAGTTCGATCTTCAGAAACTGCGGACAGGCCTCCAGACAACAGCCGCAACTCATGCACTTGCTGTACAGGTGGGCCATCTGCTGCGTCTCCTGCGACTGCCGCCGTCCGGGGCCTCTATGGTAGTAGCTGTCGACGGGCACCCAGGCCTTGACTTTGCGAAGCGCAGCGAAGATCCGCCGACGGTCGACCCATAGGTCGCGCAGCACGGGGAACTTCGTCATCGGCCGCAGCTCGATCTCGCCGGGCCGTTCCGTCAGGAGCTGGTCGACCAACGCGGTGCAGGCCTGACGGACGCGGCCGTTGATGACCATCGCGCAGGCGCCGCAAACCTCCTCC
>JABMRB010001419.1 GCA_013202865.1 Candidatus Nealsoniibacteriota bacterium
GCCTGAGACAGCGAAAACATTCGTGCTTGAGCCAACCGAACCCGAGACACCCAAGGTATCAGTACCTGAGCCAACCGAGCCTGAGACAGCGAAGACATTTGTGCTTGAGCCAACCGAACCCAAGACGCCCAAAGTACGAGCACCCGAGCCAGCCGAACCCAAGACGCCGAAGGCATTGGTACCCGAGCCAGCCGAACTCAAGACGCCGAAGGCATTGGTACCCGAGCCAGCCGAACCCCAAGCGGCGAGGACATTGAAGCCACGGGCGGTCTTGCTGATGCGGCCGAGGTCCGTCGTACGACTCGAACCGCAATTGGCTCTGCAACGATCCCCGCCGGCGCCATACCTGAAACCGCGTGAAACCGCTTCGTCACCGCCCGGTTTGACGCCGCGGTCGGTACTTCGATTCGGGTTGTCCGCGACGTCGAAAACGGCGTCATCCCGGTCGGGCGGTAACGCCACGGAGAACGGCGGCGCGGTACGGAAGGTGAGCGGCGTCGAAGTGAGCCAGTCGAAGTGATTCAGTCGAGCGGTTCGAGCATGTAGTCGTCGATCGCTACGGAGACGCCCTGCTGAAGGAAGTTGATCGCGACCAGCAGGCGGCAAGGCCCCCGCCGCGAGGTGACCGTGCCCTCCATACCCATCATCGCGCCGGCCTTCACACGGACGCGTCTTCCGGGCATCAGCCGCCGTTCGATCGTCAAGGGGGCGTCCGTCTTGATGAGATGGTAGACCTGCATCAAGTCCTGGCAGAGCTGTTGCTGGTCTTTGACGGGCAGAATCCGGGAGATCCGGTTGGTGGTCAAGGCCCCGACGCGGTCTTGCTCGGTGCCGAACAGGAAGATGTATCCGTTGAACAGCGGTACGAAGGAACGGACCCGCCGCCCACGGGAGGAGGAGCTATCTTTGGCCACCAAGGGCAGATAGAAGGGGGTTTCCCGCGCCAGCAGTTGCCTTGCCAAGGCCTTTTCCTGCCTGGCCATGGTGTAGACCGCCAGCCAACTGCTGTCGGAAGGCTCGGCTTGCGACAGCTCGAAGAGATTCTCGGGGAAGATACTGGTCTCGGCGGCAAGAATCGGCATGGTTGTCTTTCTTGGAGTTGCCGGGGCGAGGGTGGCCATCGTCGGCTCGCACCGTACGAACTGCTTCTCAATTGTGCCCGACCTACGCAGAATGTCAATCCCGCGCCCCGGTATTCGGATCGGAGGTCGCCCCGGGCCGCTCGCCGAAGCGTCGTCGCAACTCTAGCCACACACACGACTTATGCGATGCGATCATCGAATGGCGTACGCTGTGCAGCGACCTTGCCACCGAGACGACATGACACCGGTTGTTCTGCCCACAACCGGAGCGGAGAAATAACCACTCCCCCTATTACGAGGGGGAGAGTCCATGGCGAGCCGCGAGGTTCACCCCCGCGCCCTTCTGCCGGCTTGCCTGCCATTGTTGCATGTACCAAGAGTGGGGTGGCAACCGGTAAAGGGCGCGGGGGCAAGCCCCGCGGCTCGCTGATCCCTTTACAATCCGCTACAGCGCCCCCTGCCGGCTTGACTTTTACCGACTTTGCGGGGATGATTAGATTACGGAACATCTTGTATAGACTGTATTTATGTGGCCTCCAGCCAAGTGCGAATCAATGTCGCGACAGGCAATTTTTGAAGCCAGCACCGCGTACTTCCTTGAGCCGATCGGCCCGTTCTTGCAGGACGAATCGGTCACGGAGATCATGGTCAACGGTTTCGACGACATCTACGTCGAGCGCCGCGGCAAGCTGGAACATACCGACGCACGGTTTCCAAGCGAAGACGCGCTGCTCTCGGCGATTCACAATGTGGCCCAATGGGTCGGCCGGGAGATTACGCCCGAGCACCCCGTGTTGGACGCGAGATTGCCCGACGGGTCGAGGGTTCACGCGGTGATTCCTCCCAGTGCGCGAACGGGAATCTACCTGACCATCCGGACGTTCTCCCGCGAAACGCTGACCATTGAGGACCTGATCCGCTTCGGCAGCCTCTCGGAGTCCGCCTGGGAGTTCCTGGAACTCTGCGTCCTGCTCAAGAAGAACATCCTGATATCGGGGGGCACGGGTACGGGTAAGACGGTCTTGCTGGGCGCGATTTCTCGGGCGATTCCGGAAGACGAGCGGATCATCGTGATCGAAGATACGTCGGAACTGCGGATGATCCAGAAACATTGCCTCTACCTGGAGGCCCAACACGCCGACCACTCCGGCCGCGGCGGGCTGAACGTGCGGCAGTTGTTCGTCAATTCGTTGCGGATGCGGCCGGATCGCATCATCGTCGGGGAGGTCCGCGGCGGCGAGGCGTTGGACCTGATCCAATCGATGATCAGCGGTCACGCCGGCTCACTGTCGACGGTCCACGCCAACTCGGCGCTGGACGCCCTGATCCGGCTGGAGACCCTTTCGTTGATGTCGGACGTAGAAATACCGGTCTACGTCGCCCGAACACAAGTGGCGTCGGCGATTGACCTGGTGGTGCAAATTGCTCGATTTACGGAGGACGGGTCGAGGAAAATCACCCGAATCACGGAGACGGTGGGCCTGAATGAGAGCAATCAGTATCAAACGTGTGACCTATACGTTTCCCGATTGAATGGCAAGACGTCCGAGGGAGACCTGATCGCCGAGTTGGAGCCGACCGGGCAGCGGCCCACGTTTGCCGACGAGGCACGCGAGCAGGGGCTTGGCGAGCGAATCCGGCTGACGGAGTCCGTTTTTCATTGAACGCGGCGGCCCAATATGCAAAGATTGAGGAAGCATGCTGCGAGAGTAGGTATTAGACGGCGAGCGGGTGTGGCGTCGTTGGACTATGTATTGCTCATCGGCACGATCCTGCCGATGATAGCGTTTGTGATGTGGGCCGGACCTAAGCTTATCCGGCTGGCGTACGAGATGGTTTGCGTGCTGGTTTCGTGGCCGTTTATGTAGAACGAATCATCCGTAGAACGAATCAATCGACGAGAACGAGAATAGGAGGAGAGTAATGTCCAACCCTTCCCTGCTGCACCTCTTGCGAGAGGTCCACGAGGATGAGCGGGGTGCCGTCAGCCTGGAGACAATCCTGATCATCGGCGCGATCGCCCTGCCGATCCTGATCTTCTTGATCACGATAGGCTGGCCGATGGTCAAGAAGTACTTCACCGAGGGGATGAAAGACCTCGATGAAGGCCGACGAGAAGCGGTCCAGTAGACCCGGTGTGCCGATGCTGATGACGGCCCTGCTGCTCGTGCTGATCCTGATCGCCACGGTTACCGATCTGGCCCGGCAGCGGATCTACAATTGGACGACCTACTCCGGCATCCTGGCGGCGTTGGGCCTGAACAGTTTGGGGAGCGTGCTGCTGGCCACCACGCAGGTTGGTTCGGACCAATTGGAATCGCTCGGTTGGATCGGATGGGACAAGAGTTGCATCGGGCTGGTCGCGTGCGGTTTGCTGATGCTGGTTTGCTTTGTGACGTTCAAGGTTGCCGGAGGTGACGTCAAGCTGATTGCCATGATCGGCGCGTTCGTCGGGCCGGAGCAGGGCCTCGAGACCCTGCTGTGGACCTTCGTGCTCGGTATGTGCATGGGCTTGATCCTGCTGATTTGGCGAGTGGGGCCATGGCGGATGGTGGTGCTGGCATTTCGGCCGTTCGGACGGCTGGTGGGTTGGCAACCGTTGCATCCACCCAACGAGGAGGAACGAGAGATCCTGCAACTGCCGCTGTTCCTGGCCCCCAACGCGCTGGTGGCGGCGGTGCTGGTGCGGTTTTCGTTGCTGGAAGAGATTACTTCGATCATTTAGTAGGGTGCGTGAAACGCACCACAACATCCGGTACAGGTGCGCTGCAACATTCGGTCAGGTGCGTTGCACGCACCCTACAGAGGAAGCGATCATGGGTCGTGCGGTATTGCAGGCCTGTTTGCCGTGGCTGGCGTTGCTGCTGGCGTCATTCGCCGTCGGCTACCTACTGGTCCGCCTGAACCGTTCGCCGATTCGTCTGGGGAGAATCCGGGAGCTTCATCGCGACCAGGGCGGCAGCGTGCAGAGTCTCAGTTTCGTGCTCACGCTGCCGATCTTCGTGATGGTGATGCTCTTCATCGTGCAGGTCAGCCAGTTGATGATCGCCACGATCGTGGTCCACTATTCGGCGTTTGCCACCGCCCGCAGTGCGGCGGTCTGGATCCCGGCCAACGTCGACTCGCAGGAGCTGGAGAACTGCATCAGTTGGTACTACGCCGATCCGGACGCCCCCGACCAGGTGGCGCCCGTCTTCAATCCCGAGGATCCGAACTACGGGCCGGCCGAGGGCGGCATGACGTTCGTCGTCGAGCCGGGCAGCCCTAAGTACGACAAGATTGCCTCGGCGGCGGTGATGGCTTGCACACCGATTTCTCCTTCGCGCGATCTGGGGCTGGATCTGCCGGGTGAGGGGTCGGCGGCCGCGGCGATTCTCAAGTCGGTCTACCTGGCAATGGTTCCCGGCGCCGAGCGGAACGCGAGGATTCCCGCCCGGCTGGAAAACAAACTGGCCTACGCCATGCAGAACACGGACGTTCAGATCCGCTTCTATCACAAGAATAGCGAGCCACCGCTGGTGACCTATTTCCGCTACCGGGACATCGGCGAGTTCTATTTCAACGAAATGGGGTGGCAGGACCAGATCACGGTTACCGTGAAGCACAGGCTCGCCCTGCTGCCGGGCCCCGGGCGGTTCCTGGCCAGCCGGATCGCCGGCCGGCCGGATGAGGTCAGCGAGCAGATCGAGCGAGATGAAGGCGTATACAAGATCGAGTTGGAAGCGTCGGCCACCATCGGCAACGAGGGCCAGAAATCAGTGATCCCCTATGTCTATTCGGCCTACTAGGCTTTGTCGGAAAAAGCCTGACATCCTCAGACGAACGATCCAGGCAACCCGCCGGCTGCCCGGTCGTCTGCACCGCGACCAGCAGGGATCGATCAGCATTATGTCGGTCTTCGCACTGATGGTGCTGACGATGCTGCTGGGGATGGTGATGAACGTGGGCCGTCAGGTCGACGGCAAGATCCGGATGCAGAACTCGGCCGACGCGGCGGCCTACTCGGGCGGCGTGGTGCTGGCCCGGGGTATGAACACGCTTGCGTTCACGAATCACCTGCTCTGCGACGTCTTCTCGATGACGGCCTTCATGCGCGAGGCCCGCGACCGCAACGCCCAGTCGTTCACACCCGACATCCTGGCGGCCTGGTCGAACGTCGGTTCGGTCTTCTCTTCGTCGGGGTTTCCGAAATTCAGTGCCTTGGGACCGGCCATTCAGCAGAAAGTGCCGATGGAGCAGCAGTTGGTCGACACCTACAGCGATTGGGCGGCGGCTTCGAGTGAGCGGATCCTGCCGGTGATGGAAGCGATCCTCGCCGAGGAGATGATCCCGCAATATCAACAGGCGGTGGTCTTGGCCTTTCCCGACGTTGCCCAGGCCGCCGTCAGAGAGGTCTCGCGCCGCAACGGCCAGCCGGACCGCGGCCGCGAGCAGATGACGGCCGCGCTCTGGCGAAGTTCCGGTCAACCGGTCGGCGGCGACTACGAGATGTTCGACCCCTCGTTGCCGGTCGTCGATCCGGTCTACGGCATGATGCCCAACCAGGAGGAGTACCTCTCGAAATCGCGAAAGCAGCGCCGCGACTACTCCTATCGCTATCTCCGCGCTTGGAACCGGCAGGCGATGTACATCTTCGACCGCGAGGCCAAGATGTCCCAGTTCGGCACGTTATGGCGAAGCTTCACGTCCGGGCAATTGAAGAAGCTGCTCGACGAATATCCCTACACCAACCTGCCGTTTATGATCCGCACCGAACGGGCCGATATGGCCGATCCGAACTGGCATCTCGACCGGTTCTTCACGTTCGTGGCCGTCACCTACTGGAAGAACGTGCCCGAGAGGATGCCCGGCGTGTTTGAGAACCCGACGCAGAGCGACTCGCAAGCGTACGCCGCGGTGCGGCTGTTCATACCGCGCTCGCGGCTGATTTGGATTTGGCACCGCCCGGGCGGCAGTTCTTCTCCGCCGATCGGCGGCGTGCCGGGTGATTTTCCGCCATTGCCGGGGATGGATACGACGGGTTCGTCGGCCCCGCGCGGGCCCGGGGCATGGCTCGTCGGGCGGCAAGGCGTGCCGACGCAGTGGGACCTGCTCAACCAGCACTGGACCTGCCAGTTGGTGCCGGCCACGCAGTCCAGCCTCTGCGACATCCTCCAAACGCAGCCGCCGCCGGGCGACGGCAACGAGGATTTCGTGTTGCCTAATCTTGGCGGGATCGACTCGGAAGATATTGGAAGGATTAGTCCACATTAAGGGGGGATTGCAAATTGGAAATTGTAAATTGAAAATTGCAAATTGTCGAAAAGTGAGGCCGACCTCTCGTGCCCAGGCTCTGCCTGGGGACGCACTGCGGCAGAGGCTCCGCCTCTTGGGATCTCGAGCTCGTTCCGATGTCGGAAACACTGCTACGGCGAGGCGGAGCCTCGGGGTATTGTGTTGCCGGGCGGAGCCTGGGAACAAGAGTAGAGCGCGGACGCGGCGGGGGTTGGCGCCGTTGGAGTTTGTTATGGCGCTGCCGTTGTTGTTGTTTGTTATGGCGCTGATGATCAACTTCGGCACGGTGGCCTGCTGGAAGGTGCGGGCGCTGAGCGTCGGACGCAATGCGGTCTGGAGCACCCGTTGGCCGCGCACCGGGAATAGCGATCCGCGGCCACGGTACTGGCCGGAGTCGGCCGACGTCTCGGCGGCCGGCGCGGGCAACGTGCCGGAATTGGACGACCCGCGGATCGACCAACCGGTCGCCCGGGGCCCCCAACTGCCGCTGGGTACGACGGTCAACGCCGACCTGCTCGACCCGACGCGTGGGCTCCGCCGCGGCGAGGCCCGCATTACGCGCGACTTTCCGCTGCTGGCCAAGATGGGCCCGTACGACCTTGATATGCAGACCCACATTCTCGACGACAAGTGGCAATATCAGCGCATGGGGCTGTCGAGCAATGCAGTGCGGCGGATTCCGGTGATCTACGCGTTGGCCAAGGCGCCCCAAGGCCTGGCAAACGCCTACGTCCAGGCCGTGATTGCCCTGTTGAACGCCCCGTTTCGCCCGCAGTTGACGCCGCTGGATAACGACGACGAGTTCGACTACTACAGAAGACTACTCGGCCGGGGCGGGGGTGCCCCGGACTTCCACCCCCGATTGCGCAGCTTCAGCACGTTGGATATGGAAGTGGCGATGGCCCGCGTCCAGGACCTGATCGACCGCATCCAGGGCCGAGACGCTGGAGGCCCGGACGGCAGCCGCGTCCCCAGTGTGGCCGAGGTGATGTCCCGGGCGTTTATCGGCCTCTACCGGTCGGTCATTCGGCATTTCGAGGCCTTGATGGAGGCCAACCCGCGGCTCAACTACCATGGGCAGATCGGCCAACTGGAGGCGAAGATCTCGGTCCTCGAACGATTCCTGGAAACGCTTCGTAATTAGCAACCATGGCAGATGACTATGCCCAGCTTGCGCGGCGCATGTCGAGCTTCACCACCAAGTGCATGCTCACCGGGATCGTATTGGTAGCCGGCCTGGGGTTCGGACGACAGGTGTTGCGATGGTGGGCGGAGGAGGAAACGTCCGGTGCCGGGCTCGCGCAGCCGGCCGACGGGTTGGGCGATCCGTTGCGACCCCACCTGCTGCAATTCGGCGACCTGCCGTGGTCGCTGCGGCGGCAGACGGTCGTTGGATCCAAGGAGTCGGCCGCCGCGGCGTTGCGAGAGATCGGGCTTGCGACCGTTCGAGAAGAAAAGGACCCGATCCTGCCCGACGACGAACCGCTCGACGCCGAACGTAAGTTGCTGGCCGCATTGGCGACCAGCAAGCCGGTCGCCGAGCAGCCGGGCCGTTGGGCATTGTACGAGTCGGCCAAGGGCTTTCCGATGATCGTTGCCACGCGACCCGAGCCGGCGGCGAAGCGTGTCGCCTCGGCCAGTGATCCTGGAAAGAGCGATCCTGGAAAGAGCGGTTCCCGGATCGCGGTGTGGGGGTTCGCGTTTCCGGCCGATTCCGACGCCTGGACCGTCTGTACGTTTCAGCCGGCGTCCCCCTCCGCAAGCGGGGGCACAGACGTTATCAGTGAAGTAATCCCTCCCGACTGCACCAGGACGCTCTCGGTGCGAGTGGTCGGCGGTGGGGCTGTGATCGGCTTTTGTGGCTCGGGTCGCGTGGAAACCCGGAAAATCCGGTTCGACGACCACTTCGCGCGTAATAATTGGAGGATGGTCGGGCCGTGGCGTAACACGGGCGCCGCATGGCACGTCCGGTACGAGAAGAGCGACTGGGCGGTCGACGTGCGTTTCGGGCCCGGTGGCGGCGACGCGGGGGCGAACAACCAGTTCTCGGGCCTGCTGGTGGTCACGCCGTCGCGTGCCGTGGAGGATCAGGGGCCATGACCGTAGGTCGTAGCTTGGAGGATCGTGACCGATGAAAAGCATACACGCGTTGATGATCGCCGCCGTGCTGGGGTGTCTCGGGGCGCTGCTGAACTATACGTACCTGCGGACGCGGTCGCAGGAGTTCGAGGCGGTCTACTTCATAGGCGTCGAGCGGAGGAACTCCCAAGGAGAGATCGTACCGATCTACCAGGGTGACCACCTGCTGAAGTCGGATCTGAAACGAGTTCCGGTGCCGAAGGGGGCCGAGGGCGGAATAATCGAATTCGCGTTTCCCTGGAGTGCCGCTGGGTCGGTCAAAGGCGACCGCGTCTGGCGGACGATCAAGGAACCGCGGCTGTTGTTCGACGACGACATCAAGACGCCGCCGCAAGAATTGGACCTCCCCGAGGGCGAAGCGGCCATCGGAGTGCCGATCGATACGCGGACGTCCACGCCGTCGTTGATCCAGCCGGGCCAACTCGTATCGTTCATCATCTCGCGTGCCCGGGGCGGGTTGACCCCCGATGCGGGCTCCGCCGAGTTGGTTCCGTTCGATCGCAGCCAGCCGGGCGACGAGCCGCTGGACGACCCGACCGGCGACACGGAATTGGACGACGCTGAGACGCCGGTCAAACTGCCCACGGCGACTGTCACGATCGGCAAGTTCCGGGTCCTTTCCCTGGGCAACCGCCTGGGTAGTGCTGACGTGATGCGTGCATCGCGGCAACGGCAGGTTCAGGAGAACGTGATGTTGATCTCCGTGCAGGTCACCGAAGACGGCGAACTGGCGGAGGAGAAAGCCCAGCAACTCGTCGATATGCTCTACGCCACCAATTTCCGTCAGGTCGGCATCATTCTCCACTCCCGCAAGAAAGCAGACTAACACATCGCCGTACCGGCGACGGCTAAACACGCAGACGCCAACCAACCACACCGTTTAGCGGTCGCCGGCACGGCGACCAAACTCGCATGAAAATCTGGTTCAACAAAATCAGCGAAAGCCGCCGCTCGATGGTCGACGTGACCGAGCCGGTAATCACCATCGGCCGCGACCCGTCCAACTCGGTCTGCTTGCAGAGTCCGTTGGTCTCGCGGCAGCATGCCACGGTGCGCGAGGTCGGCGGGCAGACCGGCAAGCTGCTCTTGGAGAACGTGGGACTGAATAGCTGCATTGTCGGCGACGAGGAAGTGCTCGGCGGGCAGACGGCCGCGTTCGACGCGGGTACGAAGGTCCGCATCTGGCCGTTCACGCTCACGTTCGATGCCGAGCAGGCGGCCGTGATCACCCGCGACGAACTGGAGGCCCATCTCCGCGGCTCCATGGCCGAGCTGGAGTTGCAGATCCATCGCAAGCTGCTCGAACGGCTCGACCTCTACGGATTCGAGACGACCGGCGCCGGCGGCGCAGCGTCCTCCACTGCCGGCAGTTCGGCTCTGCCCGTCGCCAGCGACACCGACAGCATCCTCCTGCTGGAGAACAACATCGAGGACGTCTGCCGCGAATTGGAGCTCTTCGGCCAAGGCAACGAGACCTTGCTCGAAGAGATCACCGGTCTGACGCTCCGCGACCACCTGGTCAACCAGTTGATTATGGAGACCGGCACGGAAGAGTATTTCGACCTGGCCGCCTTGACCTCCAACGAGTTCGACGTGCCGGCCACGCTGGTCCCGGAACGCGAGGCCGAGCTGCACGGGCTGTTGCAGTTCTGCCGCGAGCGGATGAACCTCTCCGAGTGCCGCGACATCAGCCAGCAAGTACACCGGGTGCAGTCGCGTTTCAACGACGTCTTTCCGCTGGTCCGCCCGCACCTGCACGCCGAGCTCCGCAAGTATCTCATCCTGCGGACCTTGAAGAAGGACCTGAAAGACACGATCTTCGGGTTCGGGCCGTTGCAAGACCTTTTGCGGGCGCCGACGATCACGGAAATCATGGTCGTCAGCAGCGATCAGATCTACGTCGAGCAGAACGGCGTGATCGAGAAGAGCGGGCGGCGGTTCATCTCCGACGAAGTGACCGAATCGATCATCGAGCGGATCGTGTCCCAGGTCGGCCGGCGGATCGACAAGAGCCAACCGCTGGTCGACGCTCGGCTGCCCGACGGTTCGCGGGTCAACGCGATCATTCCGCCGCTGTCGGTCAAGGGGCCGTGCCTGACCGTGCGGAAGTTCCCCGCCCAGCGGCTGACGATGGACGACCTGATCGAATTGGGCAGCGTCAGCAAGGCGGCGGCAACGTTCCTGCGCGCCGCCGTGATCGACCGTCGCAACGTGTTGGTCAGCGGCGGCACGGGCACCGGCAAGACGACGATGCTCAACGTCTTGAGCAGCTTCATTCCGTTCAAGGAGCGGATCGTTACGATCGAGGACACCACCGAGTTGCGGCTGCACCAGGAGCACGTGGCCACGTTGGAAACCAAGCCGCCGAACGTCGAAGGGGCCGGCGAGTATACGATCCGCGACCTGGTGAAGAACTCGCTGCGGATGCGGCCCGACCGGGTGCTGGTCGGCGAATGCCGCGGCGGCGAAGCGCTCGATATGATCCAGGCAATGAACACGGGCCACGACGGCTCGATGACCACCGTCCACGCCAACAGCGCCCGCGAGGTGGTCGAACGGCTGGAGGTGCTCGTCCTGATGGCGGCCGACTTGCCGATGGTGTCGATCCATCGGCAGATCGCTTCGGCAATCGATCTGATCGTCCACATTAGCCGGATGCCGGGCGGTGCGCGAGCCGTCACGCAGGTCTCCGAGGTCGTGCGCTACGATCCGGACGAGAAGCAGATCGTAATCAACGACATTTTCAACTATCGCGACGGCCTGTTGTTGCGCCCGACCGGCTACTTGCCGACGTTTATCGATGCCCTGGTGGAAAAGGACTTGCTGGAGCTGGAGTTTCTCTACGGTCGCGAGAGTGGGCCGGTGGACGACATCAAGCCCCCGCCGCCGGCACAAGGAGGGATTTTACCGTGAATCCCGCAATCGGAATGTGGACGGCAAGCCTGTTCTTTGGTATTGCAGCGGCCATAGTGAGCTTCTGCGGTCGGGGTTACTTTGCGCGCCTGCTGGACCTGATCGAGAGAGACCTTTCCGGAAAGCAGCGCCGGATGCGGGCATCGATGGGCAATCTCCGCAGGGCGATCATCGGGTGGTTGATCGCCACCGGCGGCGTGTTCCTCGCGCTCTTGATCGTTGCAGACAGCCTGATCTTCGCACTGCTGGCGTGTCTGTTCCTGGTCTGCACACCCTGGTACCTGTTGCATCGTGCGGCCGCGCGGCGGCGGCAGAAGATCGAAGACCAGTTGGCCGACACGATGGTGATGCTGGCCAACGCGGTTCGTGCCGGCCTGGCGTTGTCGCAGTCGCTGGAGATCCTGGCCCAACAGTGTCCCGCGCCGATCAACGCCGAGTTCCGCCAGATCGTCAACGAGTATCAGATGGGCCGGCCGTTGGAACAGACGCTCACCGAGGCAAAGCAGCGGCTGCGAAGCGAGAACTTCTCGTTGTTTGCCGCCGCCCTGCTGGCCTCTCACGAGAGCGGCGGGCGACTGAACGAGACCGTCGAGCGGATCGCTACGTCGGTCCGCGAACTGGAACGGCTGCGGCGGAAGGTCCGCTCGGAGACCGCCCAGGCCCGACGCTCGGCCGCCTACATGGCGATGATCCCGGCGGTCGTCCTGGTCGTCTATTACTTTGTCGACCCGAGGAATACGATGCTGCTGTTTACGGAAGTGGTCGGCCATATGTTGCTGTCGATCGTTGTCGTGCTCGACGTCGTGGCCTACGCGTGGGCTCGGGTGATCCTTAATCCTGATATATAGGACTCGTACAGGAATTACCGCCTGATCCAGCTTTGAGCTTTGAGCTTTGAGCTATGAGCTATGAGC
>JABMRB010000141.1 GCA_013202865.1 Candidatus Nealsoniibacteriota bacterium
ATGTGGCTCGATCCCCAGCGGACCAGCCAGCCTTCACGCTTCGGCGGGTTCTTCTCGCCCGCCAGATGCCAGTGTTCCGGCAACATCTGCCCCGGCAGCAGGAACAGATCCATCAGCATGTAACGGTCTTCTTCGTTGTTGATGAACATGTAGGCGGCCAGGCCCAACTTGGTGAACTGGCCCGTGTTGTAGTCCGACACCCAAAGGTTCTCGCGCATGTCGGGGTAGATCGGATAGCCGTGGTACTTGCACAGGGCGATGATGCCGTCCTTGCCCTTCTCGACGTCGAACTTGCCGTCGGCGTCGTAGAACGATTCGTTCTTGAAGCTGATGCCCGGCTTCGACTTGGCTTTATCCTCGGCCCGGGCCGTAGCGGCCGTGCCGATGACCGTAGCACCGGCCAACGTTCCAGCAGCCTTCAACATCGTTCGTCGATTCACTCGCGTCTTTTCGCTCATTGTGGGGTCCTTTGTGTTGTCGTGTGTAGGGTGGGGCGCATGTAGGGTGGGTCAATTACAACTTCGGGTAAACGCTCTTCAAATCCACGTCGTCGCCCGTCTCCTTCTGAAGCTCGAGCAGTCGGGCAAACAGCTTCGCAATCACCGGCTTGCAGCGGGGGTCGTCGGCCAGATCCTTCATCTCGTCGGGGTCCTCGGCAACGTGATACAGCCGCACCTTGGCGATCTTGGGATACAGCAGCAGCTTGTAGCCGTCGAGCTTCACCGACCGCTGCACGCTGAGATATCCCCCGTAGATCGCGTCGTACGACTGCTTGGCCTCGCCGCGGATCAGCGGCATCAGGCTCGTAAACTGCACGTGGTCCGGCTTCGCAACGCCGGCCAGTTCCAGCGTGGTGGGCATGACGTCCTGCAGGTAGACCGGCGCGTCGGTCTTCTCGCCCTTGGGTACGCCCGGCCCGACGACGATCAACGGCACGCGCACGCTGTGGTCGTAGAGGTTCTGCTTGCCGAACAGCCCATGGTGCCCGACGGCCAATCCGTGATCGGCCGTGAAGAAGATGTACGTGTTCTTCTCCTTGCCCGATCGCTTCAGTGCATCGAGGATCCGTCCGACCTGGGCGTCCATGTGCGTGATGATCGCGTAGTATTCCTGCCGGTTGACCTTCACGGCGTGAGGCGTGCGGGGGAACGGCGCCAGTTTCTCGTCGCGCAAACCGCGGCCGCAGCCGATCGCGTCCTTGTAGGGATACTCCGGCAGGAAGTTCACCGGCACGTCGACCTTCTCCACCGGATACTTCTCGACGTACTCCTTGGGCGACTGCCGCGGATCGTGCGGCGCGTTGAAGGCCAGGTACATGAAGAACGGCTTGTCCCGCCCGGCCGCCTGCTCGAGGTATCCGGTCGCGTCGTCGCCGAGCACTTCACTCCAGTGCTTGCCGCCTTCCCAGAAGCCGCCGAACTTGGGGTCTGACGGGCTCCAGGGGTCCGCTTGCCCGTCGATCGGGCGGTTGTAGCCTTGCGGCGTCTGCTTGGGCATGCCGGGGCGAACGTGGGTAACGAAATCGAACGCCTTCTCGGCGTCGGCCTTGACGTGCCATTTGCCGGTCATGTAGGTATCGTAGCCGGCCCCTTTCATGTACTCCGACCAGAACCGCCCGGCCTGCCGCTCTTGCTCCGTCTGCTTGTCGATTTTTCGAGCGTTCCAGAGGAACCGGCCCGTGTTGAGCATCGTCCGGCTGGCCACGCAGACGGCCCCGGTCCACGAGCCCTGGTTGTGGGCCTGCGTAAACGTCATCCCTTGGCCGACGAGCCGGTCGAGGTTGGGCGTTTCGATCAACTCATGGCCGAAAGCATGGATCGTCTCGAAACACTGGTCGTCGGCAAAGACAAACAGAATGTTCGGCTTCTCCGCCGCGGCGCCGGTCGAGGTAAGACCTACCAGCGCCAAGATAAAAGCCACGGTAAACCATATTCGCGTGTAGTACGCCATGGATCTTGCTCCGGGTGTTGAATTTGATGTTTGGGTGACAGTTGTCATTCTAGCCGGTGACGCCGCCCGGATCAACCAACCACGTCGCCAGGCGAGCCGCCGGGTTTACCCCGGCGCTGATGAGGCAACGAGTCAAAGAAAGCGCGGGGGCAAGCCCCGCGGCTCGCCTGGAATTGCCGTACGCCCCCAGATGGGCTACCATGGGGGTTCCGCATTCCCCGAGGAAAAACCATGAAACAAGTCGTCTTTTGCGTTGGACTCGTCCTGTTACTGGCGGTGGAAACTCGCGCCGCCGAGCGGCCGTTGAAGGTGCTGTTTGTCGGCAATAGCTACACGGCCGCCAACGACCTGCCGGGCCTGATTACCGCGCTGGCTGCCGTCGGCGACGGACGCAAGATCGAGTCGGACCGGCTCGTTCGCGGCGGTTGCACGTTCGAGCGGCACGTCACCAAGGAAGGGGCCCTGGAGAAGATCCTCGCCAAGCCGTGGGACGTGGTCGTCTTGCAGGAGCAGAGCATGATGCCCGTGGCCGACGCGAAGAAGATGCACCAGTACGCCCGCAAGCTGCACGCGGCGGTCGACAAGCGGGGTGCCCGGACCGTCTTCTTCTTGACCTGGGCCCGGCAACATCTGCCCGAGATGCAACCTAAGCTGAACGAGGCCTACTTCTCGATCGCCGACGAATTGCACGCAACGGTCGCCCCGGTCGGCGTCGCCTGGAAGAACGCCATGGAGGCCGATCCGAAACTCGTCCTGCACAAGCCCGACAAGAGCCACCCCAACGCCACCGGTTCCTACCTGGCCGCCTGCGTCTTTTACGCCACGCTGCTGGAGAAGTCGCCGGAGGGGCTTCCCGGCACCTTGAAGCGGCAGAACAAGACGCTCGTCCAACTCGACGCGGCCACGGCTCGGCAATTGCAGACGATTGCATGGAAGGCGGTGAAGGACGCTGCTCGGAAAGGCAACTCGCAACCATAGCCGGGACGCAAGTGGTATTGTCGGGTTGACATTCCGGGTATCGACGGAGAGAATGGGGGCTACCTCGCCTGACGGGGCCCACCAACACAACCAACCGACCGGTCTCCCCACCAACAGAAAGGGTCTACCCATGAACGCTCAGAACCAGTCCAACAAACCGTCCACGTCGCGGCGCGACTTCCTCAAGCGATCCGGCGGCGCACTGACCGGCGCAGCACTGGCCTCCGCTGTGACCACCCGGGCTTACGCGGCCGAGGACAATACGATCAAGCTGGCCCTGATCGGGTGCGGCGGGCGCGGAACCGGTGCGGCCAACAACGCCCTGAGCACCGCGGGCCCGTCGAAGCTCGTGGCCATGGCCGACGTCTTCCCCTTCCGCATGGAAGGCAGCCTGAAGAATCTCGCCGGCCGGTTCAAGGAAAAGGTCGACGTCCCGGCGGAGCGGCAGTTCATCGGCATGGACGCCTTCAAGAAAGCCACCGAGGCAGTCGGCGAAAACGGCCTCGTGCTGCTGACCACGCCGCCCTGCTTTCGGCCGATCCACATGGAGCACGCCATCGCCAACGGCCGCAACGTCTTCATGGAGAAATCGTTCGCCGTCGACGGCCCCGGCATCCGGCGGGTGCTCGCGGCCGGCAAAGAGGCTACCAAGAAGAACCTCAAGGTCGCCGGCGGCCTGATGTCGCGACACTCCAAGGCGCTGGAAAACGCCGTCGAGCAGATCCACAACGGACTGATCGGCGACGTGATCACCTGCTGGGCCTACCGCGAGCACGGGCTGGTGGGATACAAGCCCCGGCGGCCCGGCATGAACGAACTGCAGCACCAGATCCACAACTACAGTAACTTCACCTGGATCAACGGCAGTTTCTTGCTCGACTGGCTGATCCACAACCTCGACGTCTGCTGCTGGGTCAAGGGCTCCTGGCCCGTCTCGGCCCAGGGCCAGGGCGGCCGCCAGGCCCGGCCGCACCCCGATCAGTTGTTCGATCACTACGCGGTCGAGTACACGTTTGCCGACGGCACGCGGATGTTTGCCCAGGGCCGGCACATGCAGCAGTGCTGGGGCTTCTTCGGCGACGTGATCCACGGCACCAAGGGCTCGGCCGTGCTCGGCGAAGGCAAACCCAACCCGCTGATCTACAAGGGCTACAACCAGTCGTCGGAGAACGTGATCTGGAAGAACACCGATCCGTCGCCCAATCAGTATCAGGTCGAGCACGACCTGCTGTTCGACGCCATCCGCCAGGACAAGCCCTACAACGAGGCCGAGCGGTGCGCTTACGCCGCGTTGACCGGCATCCTCGGCCGCATGGCCGCCGAGTCGGGTAAGATGGTTACCTGGGAGGAGGCGCTCGACTCGAACCTCGAGTTGGCACCCGGGCTGGACGATTACACCCTGGAATCGGACGCCCCGGTGAATCCCGACAAAGACGGCAACTACCCGGTTGCCACGCCGGGAGTGACGAAGGCGCTGTAAAGAGTAGCGCGAATATCACAACGCTCCGTAAGACACGGCCACCGGCAACCCGGTGCGACGGCGGACCAGTTCGGCGACGGCGTCTACCTCGGCGTCGGCCAGCGATCTCACCCATGGCTCGGCCGGACGCCGGGCGGTGGTGTGGATCTGGACCAGCTTGATTCGCCCACCGGCGGCGACGATCTCGCCGAGCCGGTCGCAATAGGCCTGCTGCTCGTCGGCCAACGGCGGGGCGTCGTGGATCCGCGTAAAGAGCGTCTGGATCACGATCGGCCGTTGCCGGGCCGCCTCGCTGAGGTTGTCCAGGATCTGCTGCCAAGGCACGGCCGACCGTGCGATCTGCCGATAGTAGGCCTCGGTTCCCGCGTCGAGTTTGGCCCATATCTCGCCCCGGTTTCGGTCGAGGATCTCAACTCCGCGGCGGACCGGTTCGCGGTGCAGCAGGGTGGCGTTGGTGATCAGCACGAGCTTGACGTCGTCCGGGCACTTCGCCCGCACCTCGGCACAGGCGGCCACAACCTGCTCGAACTGGGCACACATCGTCGGCTCGCCGTCGCCGCTGATTGCAATATCGCACAGCCGCCGTAGCGGCTCGGGCACGTCGCGGAACTTCGTTTCTTCGTAGATCCGGCCCGAGAGCACCTCGTCGACCAGCCGTCGCAACTCGTCGGCCAGCCGCGGCAGTTCGACCGCTTCGCTGTCCGGCGACGTAGTCCGATCGACCTGGCAATAGACGCAATCGAAGTTGCACGCCTTGTCGCGGTTGATGTTCACGCCGATCGAGATTCCCCCCGCCCGGCGGCTGAGCACCGGGTAGACGTACCGATTGTCGAGGAAATCTCGCCCATGGGCCTCAAACAGCGACCGGTTTCGGGCGGGGTCGGGAGTTTCGTTCATGGCATCGCGTTTGCAAGGAAGCCGCCCCACAATCATTCTCTTCATGCCGCCGGTTCTGGCAAGCCCCCACGACGGACATCCGTCGCTTGCTCGTGGAAATCATTTCAGCTAAACTCGCGGAGCAGAGTGCGGTAGCGTGTTGTGGGCGTCCACCTGCGAACCACCGCTAGCCGAGGGTGGAAGCCCGCGGAGGAAGAGGTGGCAATGGTTGCCCTTGCTTGCAACCGTCCGTGGGCTTCCGCCCTCGGCTAATCCAGGAGCTTAATACGATGATGCGAAAACAGAAGAAGAGTGCTGACCGATCGCCGACCCGGTTGTTGGCCATCGCTGTGCTGTCGGCTGCGGTCTGTTGCCCGATCGGGGCGACGGCGGCGGACGACCTGGCCGAGCAACTCAAGAGTGTCCCGTACAAGATCTGCTACGAAACGTACCAGAGCGACAATTGGGAACTGTTCGTCTGCAACGCCGACGGCTCGAAGCCGACCAACTTGACGAAGACCCCCGACGTCAACGAGCTGTATCCGCACGTCTCGCCGGACGGAAAGAAGATCTGCTTCTCCGTCGATGAGGGTGACGGCCCGTCGAAGGTCCGCAACGTCTACGCCATGGACTTCGACGGCACGGGCCGAAAACTGGTGGCCGCCAACGCTCGGCAGGCGTTTTGGAAGCCCGACTCCGTAGCGATCGCTTATCTGAAGGGGGAGTTCGAGAAGTTTTCCTATCTCGACTATGCCACCAAGGGGATCTTCGTTTACGACCTGAAGACCGCCCAACACCGGCAGCACCAGCGTAACGACGTCCATCACCTCTACAACCCCTGCTACTCGCCCGACGGGAAATGGATCCTGTCGACGGTCCACGCGGGCATGGGCCACAAGCATGCGATTCTAGCAATCGAGGCCGACGGAAGCCGGGTCGTCGATCTGAACATCCCCGGTTGCCGGCCCGACGTCAGTCCCGACGGCCGGCGCGTGGCCTGGGGACCGAGCGATTGGGCACTGCGCGTCGGCGAGTTGGATTTCTCCGGCAGCGAACCCAAGGTGATCAACCCCCGCGACGTCGTCACCAGCGAGAAGCCGATGAAGGTCTATCACGTCGACTGGTCGCCCGACGGCAAGTACATCGCCTACAGTCGCGGCCCGGCAGAGAAACGCCTCGGCCTGGTCTCCGAGATCGTGGGCGTCAAGGCCGAGGGCTGGAACATCTGGGTCGCCGACCCGGCCACGCCCAACCGTGCCGTCCAGATCACCACCGACGGCAAATGCAACAAAGAACCCGATTGGGTGTACGTTCCGAAGAAGTAAGACATTTAGCCGCCGGGCTTGCCCGGCGCGAGGCGGCGGCTTGTCCCTTGTTGCCTCGCGCCGGGCTTGCCCGGCGGCTAAATGGGACGCGCATCCGATCACGCACGGACATACCCCATGGCCAATCACTTCACCGCCGCAAGCCGCCTGCTATTGCTTCCCGCAATCCTTTCGCTCGCCTCTTGCCAACGGGTCGATCCGCAGGCGCCGGAAACATCGCCGCTGCCGGAGATCATCACGACGGCCGGGGGTATCGAGATGGTGCGGATCCCCGCCGGGCGGTTCACCATGGGCGACGATCGGGACGAAGACGATCAATCGCCCACCCACGACGTGCAAATCGATGCATTCCTCCTCGACCGCTACGAGGTTACCCAGCAGCACTACGTTCCGATGATGCTCGACAGCGGCTCGAACTTCAAGGGGCCGAACCGCCCGGTGGAGATGGTAAGCTGGATCAAGGCCGCCAGCTACTGCAATGCCCGTTCGGAGGAAGAAGGCCTCGAACCTTGCTACCGGGAAGACCTCACGTGCGACTTCGAGGCCGACGGATACCGGCTGCCGACCGAGGCCGAGTGGGAATACGC
>JABMRB010001420.1 GCA_013202865.1 Candidatus Nealsoniibacteriota bacterium
TCATAGCTCAAAGCTCATAGCTCAAAGCTCAAAGCTCAAAGCTCCTTGCTCAGATCGCTTCCTTACCCGATTCACCCGTCCGGATGCGGACGACCTCGGTCAGGTCGGAAACGAAGATCTTCCCGTCGCCGACCTGGCCGGTCCGCGCCGATTGGACGACCGCGTCGAGGACCTCCGCCAAGCGTTCCTCCGGCACGACGATCTCGATTTTCATCTTGGGAACCAGGTCGACCTTGTACTCGGTGCCACGGTACATCTCGGTGTGGCCCTTTTGCCGGCCGTGTCCGCGAACCTCGGTGACGGTCATCCCCTGGACACCGTGTTCCGTAAGGGCCGTCTTGACTTCTTCCAGCTTGAAGTGCCGGATAATCGCTTCGATCTTTTTCATTGGATGACTCCGTGGTCTCTCGCCTCCCGCTGCCGTCGAATCGCAGCCGCGCAACGGCAGTGGACGGGCGACGGTTCTAGATGTAGATGTATCCCTCTTCGCCGTGTTGACTGAGGTCCAGGCCCCGGACCTCGTCGACCTCTGAAACCCGCAGGCCCATCGTCGCGTCGAGGATTTTCAGCAGCATGAACGTGGCCACGCCGGCAACGACCCAGGTGATCGCTGTGGCGGCAATCTGGCCGAAGATGACCGTCCCGTTCTCGATCAGGCCCAGCGGGCTGCCGTCGGCCATATCGGTCACGGCGCGCGTGGCAAACACGCCAGTGAGAATCGCACCCAACGTGCCGCCCATGCCGTGGATACCGAAGGCGTCGAGCGAGTCGTCGTACCCGAAAACGCGCTTCATGGTGGTACAGGTGTAGAAACAGAAGATCCCGGCGGCCAGACCCATGATCAATCCGGAGGTCGGCTGCACGAAGCCTGCCGCGGGCGTCACGCAGACCAGCCCGGCTACCAGCCCGGAACAGGTACCCAGGATACTCGGCTTGCCCCGGGTGATCCATTCCATGGCGGCCCAGCCGAGCGCCCCGGCCGCCGCCCCGAAATGGGTCACGGCAAAAGCACTGGCGGCCACGCCGTCTGCCGAGAGTTGGCTACCGGCGTTGAAACCGAACCAGCCCACCCACAGCATGGCGGCGCCCATGGCCGTGTAGGTCAGATTATGCGGTGGCATCGGCTCCTGGCCGAAACCGAGGCGTTTGCCGATGACCAACGCACAGATCAATGCCGACACACCCGAACTGATATGCACCACGGTCCCTCCGGCAAAATCGAGAGCCCCGCCGGCACTGATCGAGGCACAGGGCTTGCCGAACGCCAGGATCCCGCCGTCCCACACCCAGTGGCACAGCGGACAGTAGACCAGCGTTCCCCACAGGACCATGAACACGACCATCGTGCTGAATTTCATCCGCTCGGCGAATGCGCCGCAGATCAGTGCGGGCGTAATGATAAAGAACATACCCTGAAAGAGCATGTGGGTCAGGACAGGAATCCCGCCGCCAGTCATCGGCACTTGCGGATGGCCGTCGACCCATTGTGACTGGACATGATCCATCGCGAGGAACTCGGTGTTGCCGATCCACGGGTTGCTCCCGCCAAACGCCAAGGAGTATCCCCAGAGGGCCCAGACGACCGTCATCAGGGCCATCAGGAACACGCACTGCATCATCACGCCGACAACGTTCTTTTTACGGACCAGACCGCTGTAGAACAACGCCAGTCCCGGCGCGGTCATGAACAAGACCAGGGCCGAGCAGGTCAGCATCCAGGCGTTGTCGCCCCGCGAGACCTCCTCGGGAGTTTCCGCGGCAGCCTCGGCAATGGGCTCGGTCGTGGGGCTGGGTTCGTCCGCCAAAACACCGCTGGTACAGGCCGACCAGATCGCCGCCGAAAACAGACCAAGCACGAGGAAACGACACGAACATGCCATGTGAGAGACCGCCTTTTCTAATCATGAGCGCAGAGAATCGACCAGCCACACCCGACACTACCGGGTGACTTGCGGGCGCCGGAGCCTGAGCTTTGGCACGGCCTGTGTATGATGCAATCGTTGTGCCAACGGCTTCCACGGCACAACCGCATTGGTCCGCAAGCACCTGCCAATAGGCACGTTGCGGCCTCTGATCGGGGACATCCCGATCGCCGCAGAAGGGCAATATGCCCACTAAGTGTGCATCACTTGATCGTAATGCGCGCATACGAGGGCGCATGGCAGGCGCCAAACCGTACGCCGCGGGGGGACCGCAGTCAGAGTATTGGATCGGGACGCCAACTACGACGTAGCGTCGTCGGCGTGATCGGCGGCTATTCTCCGGGCCTTCTCAGCCAAGGTCTTTCCGGCCGAGCGACACTCGTTCAATATCTCCGGCGTGGGATGGAACTGGGACTTCAACGGGCCGCGTAGGAGTTCCCATTTCATGGCAGTCAGACATTCGCTGACCGCCTCCGGCCCACCTTTGCCCCAGCCGTACGAGCCGAAAGCAAAACCGGCCTTGCCAACCGGCCTCAGACCTTTCAAGTACGTCAACACCGCACTGGCCATCGGCATCATCTCGCGATTGAGCGTCGAGGAACCGAAGGCGATCGCCGCCGCATCGAGCACTTCGGTGGCGATTCGAGTCAGATCCCAACTGCGAATATGGATCAGCAACGCATCCACGTCGGCAGCGCACGCGCCTTCATGAATCGCCCGGGCCATTTGGCCGGTGCTGTCCCACATCGTATCGTAGATCACCAACACCTTCGGTTCGGGCCGTTGCACGGACCAACTCCGGTACGCTTTGCAGATCTCGGCCAGGTGGCTCCGCCAGATCACGCCGTGGCTGGGTGCGA
>JABMRB010001421.1 GCA_013202865.1 Candidatus Nealsoniibacteriota bacterium
ATTCCCGTGCGGTTTGATCTGAAGCTTGTCAAAGACACACGGTCCCGGCAGCAATTTGGCGTCATCAAGCGACTGTTCCAAAGCGCCGAGCGGATCATCTGTGCCACCGATGCAGGGCGAGAGGGCGAGTTGATATTCCGTTACATCCTGGCCATGACCGGCTGCAAAGGAAAGCCGCTTCGCCGGTTATGGCTCAACTCGCTGACCCCGGGAGCGATTCGCGGGGCACTTGGACGATTGCGGCCCGGCAGCGATTACGACCGGTTGTACGCCGCGGCCCGCTGCCGTAGCGAGGCCGATTGGATTGTGGGCCTGAATGCCACGCGAAACTACACCGTGCGCTATGGAACGCAGGGACTGCTGTGGAGTGTGGGCCGCGTCCAAACACCCGTATTGGCCATGATAGTAGGACGGGACGACGAGATCCGCACGTTCAAGCCGGAGTCGTTCTGGGAACTGATGACCCGCTATCGAGACGTGATCTTCAAGTATCTCCCAGGCCGTTTCTCGCAGGAAGGCGATGCCCAATCGCAACTACAGAACGTCCAGGGCCATCCGTTTGAGGTCACCAAGGTCGATCGCAAGGAGGAAAAGAGCCAGCCGCCGCAACTCTATGATTTGACCGAATTGCAACGGGACATGAACCGCCGCTTAGGTCTTTCGGCCGATGCCACCCTGAAGGCAGCCCAGGCGTTGTACGAGGCCAAGCTGATAACCTATCCGCGAACCGACTCGCGGTACCTCACCAGTGACATGAAATCGCAGATCCCCGGGATATTGCGGACGCTCAGTTCTTACCGACCGAAGGAAATCGATCGGCTCAATCTGGACTCGCTGCCCTTTACTGGCCGCATCATCAATGATCGCAAGGTCACCGACCACCACGCGATTATTCCCGCCGGCAACTTACCGCAGAATTTGCCACCGACTCAGCAGCGGGTGTTCGAGGCCATCCTCACGCGGCTGATCGCGGCTTTCTATCCCGCGTGCCTGAAAGAGGTCACGGTGGTCGACGGGACCACCAACCGGGTACCGTTTCGCGCCCGGGGCGTGCGTGTGGTCCGCCCGGGCTGGACCGAGATTGACCGAAGTGGCAGCAAGGACCATCAGGGCAATCAGAAAGACGACCAGCAGCCGTTGCCGGCGTTCACGCTGCGTGAAAGCGGTCCGCACGAGCCGCTTATCAAGCAGGGCGAGACATCGCCGCCACGCCACTTCACAGAAAACACGCTGCTGGGTGCCATGGAGACCGCCGGCCGGTTCGTGGACGATGATCAGTTGAAGGAGGCATTGAAATCAAAAGGGCTCGGCACGCCGGCCACGCGAGCGGCTATCATCGAGACGCTGCTAAAACGCCGCTACATCGAAAGGGACAAGAAGAAATTGCTCGCCACCGACTTAGGCCGATATCTGGTGGCGATCGTGCGCGACGTGGATTTGAAGTCGCCCGAACTGACCGGCCAATGGGAAGCCAAGCTGCGGGACATTGAGGCGGGGCGGTTGCCACCAGAGCGGTTTATGGAGGAGATCGCCCAGTACACCGCCCGGATTATTCGCGAGGCTGAAGCGGAGCGGGTTGACGAACACAGTTGGGGGAACTGTCCTCGCTGTGGATGCCCGGTCATCCAGGGAAGGCGGGGCTACGGCTGCTCGGCCTGGAAGGACGGATGCAAGTTCGTTCTTTGGCCCACGTACAAGGACTTTGAACTGGACACGACCGACATCCGCGAACTGTTGCAGCGTCGAGTGCTCCTGCGGCCGATCGAGCTTGCCGGTGCCGGGCAGGTGATCCTGGCCCTGACATGCACCGGCGAAGTGACGGAAATTGCGGCACCGAGGCCAGAGCAACAAACAGGCGAAATCAAACGGAAACGGTCCGGCAGCGCACGCTCGCGGAAACGTTCCAAGGGAGGCGAAAGAGAGGATTCAGCCGTCGCCGCGGCGGCCACCCTTGGGAATTGTCCCTCGTGTGGTGCCGAAGTTCGGGAACAGCCAAAATCCTACAGTTGCAGCGGATGGAAGCAGGGATGCAAGTTCGTCATCTGGAAAACGATTGCCGGCAAGAGGATCAGTGGCCCAACGGCCAAAGCGCTGCTGGCAAAGGGCCAAACCAGGCCGTTGAAAGGTTTCAAATCAAAGGCTGGCAAGCCATTCGAGGCGCGATTGAAACTGGTCGATGGCGAAGTGGAGCTTGATTTCTCGCCCTAGTCTCGGCGGCCTCCCTTCCCAGAAGACCTTTCAAGGAGACGTCGCTCGTCGCATCGAGATGGGGCCCTGAGCTCGGAGAGGTTGCAGAGTATATCGCCACGGGCGTTGGACCGTCATAACGCCACCTGGTACCATACTCTTGGCCGGGACGTGCCGGGGCTCACCCCGGAAAGCCTTGATGCTTACCGTCCCGGCCGCTCTTCTTCCAGCCGCCCGCCTTGCCCTGTTCTGTTGCCAAGCCTTTCAACGCGGGGGCGTATCGAAGAACTGGCGCGACCGATCGGGCTCTTCCCTGTCCCCAAGCCTTCCCGCCGCCCGTTTGGGTCTGCCGGAGCGTCCTTGTTGGCGTTGAAGAAGAAAGGACCTGGATGAGTTGGTGTGAGGGTGCGTATGGGACCCGTTGGAGGCTTTTTGGAAATAGTTTCTTGGTTTGAAATTATGTAACGGGGACGATGGCTCTCTGCGGCACGGTCCTGTTGGCAACGCCCACCTATCCAGCGAGGACACGTTCACACAGACGCACGCCTGGACCGCTTGCCCGAGGCTCGCTCTGTTGCTCACATTGGCGGGGGATGTCGTTATCTTCGCCATCCCACCTTCTTGTACGAGCTTGGACTTTTCGATTTGACGCCGAGGATCTCGATAAGTCGCAGTGGTCGCAAGGATCGCCGGGCCGCCGGCCTCACCTCCCTGCGGGGGGGTAGGCGAGGTCCGTCTTGAACGCGTGGAGTGGCTTCCCTCTACGCGCGTTTGTCTGCGATCGAGGCTGCTCAACGATGCCGGTCCTGGCAGAACTTCCTGGCCAATCCGACCACGCCCGGGCATTCAGTTCGTGACCCAGGACGGTTAGTCCGACGTCACTTACCGACATCTCTGGCCAGGGCCGCATACCCGCCGTTGCGCGCCATCAATTTGATAACACCGATTGGATCTGGCAGCCGCGCAAACTTCAGCGGTCGATTTCACCGCCGCACGAAACTGCACGTTGCCAGGTGCAGGCGGGGGCGCCCTCAAGCCCGTGCGGCGAAAGGAGCTCTAGCAGGTGAATGCTAGTGCTCGAAGGCGGAACCGTACTTCCTCCATAATTGCCGAGCCAGCGCGATGGCGTCGCCCCGCGGCTCAGTTGGGAGCGAGTCGCGTCGCGCGGACCAGTCGAGATCCCTTTGCCTGAGTTGTTTGTCCAACGCCTTAACATCCAGCGGCCGCTCTTCGGAAATCGCCGCGATCTCGGCGTCTAGGCGTCGCCGCCAGCGTTCGTGGTAGAAGTCGCTGATCATACCCGACCATTCCTTGCGGGCGTAGTCGAGGGTGTGCCCGCCCGAGCCCCAGCAGGTCAGCACGCGCCGGGCGTTCCATTCCAGCCGCGCACGCTCGGCGTCAGTATCTCCCCAGCGTCGCGCGTCGGCAAGCCAACGGCCCAGCAGGAATTCGCGCCGCGTTGCCAGCAGTTCGTCCATGTCGAGGAGCAACTGCAGGAACTCGTTGGCCGCGGCGCGCATCGCTTTCGCGTCTCCAGCTCCATGCGCCTTGACGACCTTGCGTTGCAGCGCGGCCGCATGGTTCGAGAGCGTCTGTCGGGCGACGTTGACCAGATCGAATCGATAGGCGTCGATGTCGCTGCATTCGTCCGCGGCGAGCAAGAGGCGGCGCCAGGCCTCGGCCAGTGGGGTGTTGTCGTACGGCGCATCGCCGATCGGCCGCAGTGTCGGAGGGCGGTCCAGCGCCGACCGCATCCGGTGCGGCGCCTGGTAGACCGTTTCGTGGAGCAGACGCCAGGCCGCTTCGGCGTCGGCGTTCTCGCGGCCGTAACGTCGGCGGGAGTAGTCGACGATCCAAGCGTCCAGGTCGACCGGCGCATCGCGCCAAGCGGCCTCGAACATCAGGTCGTATACAACCGGGTTGACGTCCAGCGCCTCGTTAACGAACCCCAGTCCGACCAGCCGACCGCAGTCCGGATCGCGTCGCGCTGCCCAGAGTCCGGCGTTGTTTCCTTCGAGGTTCCCGCCGAGATGAACCGCGCCGCCGAAACTCTGGATATTGCATCGCAGCCACGGTTTGCCGCAGAACGCCTCAGTTTGATTCCACATCGGCGTCTGCTCGCAGTAGAGGTCCAGCAGCAGCATGCGCCGGTCGTCGACCGCGTCGAGGAAGGCCCGAAATCGGGGCTGGGTCCAGAAGGTCCGCTTGTACATGAACGCCCAGCCCTGCAAAACCCAGATCGCCTTTGGATCGCTCTTGGCCATGCCGGCGTAGATCGCCCGAGAAAGGTCGGCCAGATACTTCGCGTCGCCGCGGGGCGGGATCATCTCGATGAACGGGTCGGCCGCGTAGAGATGGTCCGTGCCGTATCGCTTCGTTTGCTCTTCGAGAAATAGCTTGGCGATTTCAGAGAAATGCGGATCGAGCGGGTCGAGCAGATACGTTTCCCATTCGTTCCAACGGATCTTGTGCAGCTTTGCGTCCGGATACTTCTTGCGGATTTCCCCGGGCACATGTCCGGTGAAGCCTTGCAGCACGGGCGTCATGCCAAGTTCTCGCTGGCGGGCAAGGATCTTTTTCTGCAACTTCTCGTGCCGGCCGATCCACGACTTCGGCAAAGGTCCGCCCCAACCATCGAGACAGCCCATCCACTGAAACGGCAGATA